>JALVBM010000444.1 GCA_027010665.1 Chromatiales bacterium | reverse complement strand
AGGGCCAGTTCGGTCAGGTGGTCGGCGCTGCGGTGGTTCAGGCACCAGTGGCCGAATTCCATGTACGGGCGTGACGGGTTGTCGAGGGAAAAGTTGCCGACGATCACCTCGCCGTCCGGTCGCGCCATCTTCAGCATGCGGCTCAGCAGGCGCACGAACAGGCGATCGCTGAGATAGTCGAACAGTCCGGCGGACCAGACCACATCGTAGCGTTCCCCGGCCACGAAGCGCAGGGCGTTGGCGTGGATGAAGTCCACGTGCTCGTCGAGTTCGCCGATCACCTTGCGCGCATGGGCGATGGCCTGCGCGTCCTGATCAAGGCAGTCCACGCGGATCCCCGTCGGCTCGACCTCCAGCAGTTCGCGCACGTCCCGGCCCGGCCCACTACCCACGTCCAGAATGGCCAGCTCGCCCCGCTCCCGGTACAGCGCGCGCATGGTCTCGATGAAATAGCGCTTGCGATTGCGTACCGACTGGCAGGCCGGTCGGGCATGGGCGTAGGCATCCCAGCGCGCCAGCGCCGGATCCGGCGAGGTCCAGTACCGGTAGATCCGGTCGATGAGTTCAAAATCGCCGGCGTAACCATGGGGGCGACTGATCACGAAGCCCTGCAGGGTGTTCGTGGTCAGAAACACCTGCGGCCAGGCCGCCCAGACTTGAGGTAAGTCCTCACTCCTGTAGTAGCCCTTTTCAATCCATCCATCGAGGGTATCGAACCAGGCATCGAGCTGGGGCCAGTCCTGCTCCTGCGGCCCGCCCTTCTCGAGCATGGCCTGCATGAATTCGGCCACGACTTCGGGCAGCGGTGGAAATTCGGACGGGGTGGTAACGGTGGAACGGGTGCGAACGACTGGCACAACCGGAACGGGATGGGCGCTCATGGGTCTTCCTCCTTGGGTGATGAATGAACGGGTAGCGCGGCCGCTCTGGGACACGTCTTCCGTATTTCATTCTTATTAGGACAAAAGTTGGAGGAAAAACCGGAAACAGTCCAGATTTTTACAAAATTCAGGAAAGGGCATGGCAAATTGCCATGCCGGAAAACGAAAGCCCGACGATTTCCGGGCTTTTCGGGGATTATGGCGAGATACCGCCGGAATCTTCAGACGTCGAGATTGGCGGCATTGAGCGCGTTGGCTTCGATAAATTCGCGGCGCGGTTCCACGTGATCCCCCATCAGGGTGGTGAAGATTTCGTCGGCGGCCACCGCGTCCTCGATCTGGACCTGGAGCAGCCGGCGGGTCTCGGGATTGAGGGTGGTTTCCCAGAGCTGTTCCGGGTTCATCTCGCCCAGGCCCTTGTAGCGCTGGATGTGCTGGCCTCGCTTGGCCTCTTCCATGATCCAGTCCATCAGTTCACCGAAGGAAGCGATCTCCCGCCGGCGCTCGCCGCGCTGTACCCAGGCGCCCTCGCCCAGCAGGCCGTCGAGCTGTTCGCCCAGGGTGCGGATGGCGGTGTATTCCCCGGACTCGAAGAAGTCCCGATCCATTTCCCGGCTGCTGGTGATCCCGTGGCGGGTGAGATGAATCGTGGCGATCCAGTTGTCGGATTCGCCGCTCTCCTCGCGCACGTCGACGCGGATCTTCTCGCGCTGATCCTCGGCCTCCAGGCGGCGCACAAGCTCCCCGAACCAGTCCTGGACCTGTTGCCAGTCGTCGAGGGCGCCATCGTCCAGCGGCGGCATGGCAATCATCTTCTCCAGCAGCCGCGCCGGGTAGCGGCGGGACAGCCGATCGATGGATTCCTGGACCAGCACGTACTGACGGGCCAGGGTCTCCAGGGCCTGACCGCTCATGGCCGGCGCATCGGCGGCCACGTGCAGCTCGGTGTTGTCCAGGGCCAGCTGCAGCAGATACTGGTTCAGCTCGGCGTCGTCCTTCACGTAGCGCTCCTGCTTGCCCTTCTTCACCTTGTACAGCGGCGGCTGGGCGATGTACACGTATCCGTTCTCGATCAGCTCCGGCATCTGGCGGTAGAAGAAGGTCAGCAGCAGGGTGCGGATGTGGGAGCCGTCCACGTCCGCGTCGGTCATGATGATGATGCGGTGATAGCGCAGCTTGTCGATGTTGAACTCTTCCCGACCGATGCCGCAGCCGAGTGCGGTGATCAGGGTGCCCACCTCGGCGGACGAGAGCATCTTGTCGAAACGGGCCTTCTCCACGTTCAGGATCTTGCCCTTCAGCGGCAGGATGGCCTGGGTGCGGCGATCCCGGCCCTGCTTGGCCGAACCGCCGGCGGAGTCGCCCTCCACCAGGAACAACTCCGACTTGCCCGGATCCTTCTCCTGGCAGTCGGCCAGCTTGCCGGGCAGCCCCGCCACGTCCAGGGCGCCCTTGCGCCGGGTCATCTCGCGGGCCTTGCGGGCCGCCTCGCGGGCCCGGGCGGCCTCGATGATCTTGCCGGTGATGGCCCTGGCATCGGCAGGCTGTTCGAGCAGGAACTCGCCGAACTTCTCGGCCACGACCGACTCCACCACGCCCTTGACCTCGGAGGAGACCAGTTTGTCCTTGGTCTGGGACGAGAACTTGGGATCCGGCACCTTGACCGAGAGCACGGCCACCAGCCCCTCGCGGGCGTCGTCGCCGGTGGGGTTGATCTTGTGCTTCTTTGCCAGGCCCTGCTTCTCGATGTAGTTGTTGAGCGTGCGGGTCAGTGCCGCCCGGAAGCCGGCCAGGTGGGTTCCGCCGTCACGCTGCGGAATGTTGTTGGTGAAGCAGAAGATGTTCTCCTGATAGGAGTCGTTCCACTGCATGGCCACCTCGACACCGATGCCGTCCTTCTCCGTGTTCACGTAGAAGACGTGCTCGTGCAGCGGCGTCTTGTTGCGGTTCAGGTGCTCGACGAAGGCACGGATGCCGCCCTCGTACATGAAGCGATCCTGCTTGTCGTCGCGCTCGTCGGTGAGCGTGATGCAGACCCCGGAATTGAGGAACGACAGCTCGCGCAAACGCTTGGCGAGGATGTCGTAGTGGAATTCGGTGTCGCTGAAGATCTCGGGGCTGGGCCTGAAGCGGATCTCGGTGCCGGTGCCGCTGGTCTCCCCCACTTCGGTCAGTTCGCCCTGGGGTTCGCCCAGCCGGTATTCCTGCTGGTATTTCCGGCCGTTGCGGCGGATGGTCAGGCGCAGCCACTCGGAAAGGGCGTTCACCACCGAGACGCCCACGCCGTGCAGACCACCGGAGACCTTGTAGGAATTGTCGTCGAACTTTCCGCCGGCATGGAGCACGGTCATGATGACCTCGGCGGCGGAACGACCTTCCTCCTCGTGATAGTCCACGGGGATGCCGCGGCCGTCGTCCCGCACCGATACGGAGCCGTCGGAGTGGATGACCACGTCGATGTTGCGGCAGTAGCCGGCCAGGGCCTCGTCGATGGAGTTGTCGACCACCTCGAAGACCATGTGGTGCAGACCCGTACCGTCGTCCGTGTCGCCGATGTACATGCCGGGGCGCTTGCGCACCGCATCCAGGCCCTTGAGGACCTTGATGTTCGAGGAATCGTAACTGCCTGAATCGCTCATGAAAATCGCTCCGTGAAGTGGTGAAAAATTATACCACTTCCGCGATTTTCCCGTGTTCCACGTGGAACATCTTCCGGGATTCCCAGCCGGTGACATCGAGCTGTTCCCTTTCCGTCGCGGTGAGGAACAGCTGCACCCCGCTCTCTCTCAGGATCGCCAGCAGGGCATTGCGCCGGTCTGGATCCAGTTCGGCTGCAATGTCGTCAACGAGAAAGATTGGCCGCCTTGACTGCACTTGAGCAAGATGTTCGGCCTGGGCCAGGCGCATGGCACAAACCAGCATCTTGAGCTGTCCCCGGGAAAACCGGTCCTGGACCGGCACGCCATTGACCAGGCAGACCAGATCCGCGCGATGGGGCCCGACCGAGGTGACGCCATGCTGCCGATCCCGTTCAAGGGAGGCCTCCAGGGCGGATTCGAGATCAATTTCCTTCTTCCAGCCTCGCCGGTAGGCGAAATCCGGGGCAAAGCCGAGCAGTCTTTCACTTATTCGGGACAGCGTGTCCTTCAGGGATTCCACGTAGCGTTCACGCAAGCGTGATATCTGCTCTCCCCTTTCCACCAGCGATGTATCCCAGAGCCGCACCTGCTCCGGCTTGGCTCCTGAACGGAGACCCGCGTTGCGTTGTTTCAGGGCGCGTGAGTATTCGTTCCAGGCGGAATGGAAGGCGTGTTCCACGTGGAACAGTCCCCAGTCCAGGTATCTTCGCCTTTGCCCCGGTCCCTGTTCCAGCAGTCGGATCGATTCGGGTGTCAGTAGCTGCAGTGGCAGTTTCTGTGCCAGAAGCGAGCTTTGTCTTACGGTCTGCTGGTTGAGTCGTAGTGTGGTCGATTCGCGGGTGCGTTCGATGCCGAGCCGGTTTTCCTTCTCCCCTTCGGGATCGACGATATGCCCGTGCACCAGCATGCCTTTCTGGTCAGTACCGATGACGTGCCGGATCTGGGCCGTGCGGAAGGAACGGGCGTGCGCGAGCAGGTAGACGGCTTCGAGCAGGCTGGTCTTGCCACTGGCGTTGGGTCCGTAAACCAGGTTGGCGCCCGCGGCCGGCTGGAGTTCGGCATCCTCGAGATTGCGCACGCCTCGGATGCCGATCCGGGTGAGAATCATTCGTCGCGCATCAGAGCCGCATGGGCATGATCACGTACTGGCAGGCACTCTGATCGGCGCCTTCGACGAGGCAGCTGTGGTTGGCGTCGGTGAACTTGACGGTGACCTCGTCCGAGTCGATGGCCGCCAGGGCATCGATGAAATAGGACACATTGAAGCCGATCTCGAAGGGCTCGCCCTCGTAGCGTACCTCCATCTCCTCGACCGCCTCTTCCTGTTCAGGGTTGTGGACCGTGGCTCGCAACTGGCTGCCGTCGAGTTGCAGGCGCATCCCGCGGTATTTCTCGTTGGAGAGGACCGAGGCCCGGGTGAAGGAATTGTGCAGATCCTGGCGGGGACAGGTGAGGATCTTGTCCGGGTTCTGGGGAATGACCTGCTGATAGTCCGGAAACTTGCCGTCGATGAGCTTGGAGGTGAAGGTGATGTCGGGCAGATCGACGGCGATGTGGTTCTCTCCAAGGCTGATCCGCACCTGGGTGTCGGAGTCATCGAGCAGCCGGGCCAGTTCGGCCACGCCCTTGCGGGGCACGATGATCTGGCGGGTCTCCTCAACCGGCAGGCTCATGGGCGCGTCGCACTTGGCCAGGCGGTGACCGTCGGTGGCCACGGCACGCAGGTGATCCGGCGCGAACTCCAGCATCAGGCCATTGAGGAAATAGCGCACGTCCTGCTGGGCCATGGAGAACTGGGTGCGATCGATGAGGTTGCGCAGGTCCTTCTGTGCCAGGCTGATCTCCAGTGGCGAGCTGATGGGCTCGATGTTGGGAAACTCGGTGGCCGGCAGGGTGCTGAGCGAAAAACGGCTGCGGCCGGAGCGGATCAGGGCCTTGCCCTCGTCCACTGTCATCTCGATCCGCGCGCCCTCGGGCAGGGCCTTGCAGATGTCCAGGAACTTTCTCGCCGGCAGGGTGATTTCACCCTCCTCGCCGTCCTCGACCGGAATCCGGGCATTGATCTCCACTTCGAGATCCGTGCCGGTGAGGTTCAGACTGCCGTTGCGCAGGCTCAGCAGTACGTTGGAGAGCACCGGCAGGGTGTGTCGTCGCTCGACCACGCTGCTGGTGATTTGCAGGGGCCGGAGGAGATCTTCACGCGAGATGGTGAGTTTCATGAATGTCCTGTTCGCTGGTTGATATTGTAGATGTTTATATTTCAAAACCTGCTGTTGTTACAAGTGCCCGCCAGAAGGCTTGGCAAGTAGATTTTCCTTCTTGTTTTCAATGACTTGTATTACCTCATAGCCTGTTGACAACCTGCCTTTCGGGCAGCGGACAAGCTGTGGACAACTTGTGGCTGCCGGGCGCGCCCGAAACCGTGCACAGCTTGTCCACAGCCTTTGCGTCCGATTGCCCACACCTTGTTCAGGTACTGAGCGTGCGCACCAGGTTGGCATAGTCCTCGTCGATGCGCGGATCGGTCTCGCGCAGTTCCTCCACCTTGCGGCAGGCATGGATGACCGTGGTGTGGTCTCGTCCGCCGAAGGCGTCGCCGATCTCCGGCAGGCTGTGGCTGGTCAGCTCCTTGCACAGGGCCATGGCCAGCTGCCGGGGCCGGGTGATCGAACGGGTGCGCCGCTTGGAATGCAGATCGGCGACGCGGACATTGTAATACTCGGCCACGGTCTTCTGTATGTTTTCGATGGTAATCAGTTTGTCGGAGATGGCCAACAGATCCCGCAGGGCGTCCTTGGCGAATTCCAGGGTGATGGGCTTGCCGGTGAACTGGGCGTTGGCGATCACCCGGCGCAGTGCGCCCTCCAGTTCGCGGATGTTGGAGCGGATGCGCTTGGCGATGAAGAAGGCCACCTCGTTGGGCAGATCGATGCCGGAGAGCTGGGCCTTCTTCTTCATGATCGCCACGCGGGTCTCCAGCTCCGGGGGTTCGATGGCCACCGGCAGGCCCCAGCCGAAACGGGACTTGAGGCGCTCCTCGAGGCCGTCCACTTCCTTCGGGTAGCGATCGCAGGTCATGATCACCTGCTGCTCGCCTTCGATCAGGGCGTTGAAGGTATGGAAGAACTCCTCCTGTGATCGCTCCTTGCCGGCGAAGAACTGGATGTCGTCGATGAGCAGGGCGTCCACCGAGCGGTAGAAGCGCTTGAACTCGTTGATGGTGTTGTGCTGCAGGGCCTTGACCATCTCGGCCACGAAACGCTCCGAATGCAGATAGACCACGGTGGCATCCGGGTTGTGATCGACGATCATGTTGCCGACCGCGTGCATCAGATGGGTCTTGCCGAGCCCCACGCCGCCGTAGATGAGCAGCGGGTTGTAGCCCCGACCGGGATTCTCGGCCACCTGCATGGCGGCGGCACGTCCGAGCTGGTTGGACTTGCCCTCGACGAAGGTGTCGAAGGTGAAATTGGGATTGAGGGTGCTGTTCTGTCGCGGGTTCCGCGCGGCGCCTGCGGCCACTTTTGGCGATTTTTCCGAAACAATGGTCTGGCTGCCGATTTCCAGACGGATCGGCACCTTTTCGCCGACGATGTCGGCAAGAATCTCCCGAATCCTTTCAAGGAAGTTGTCATTGATCCAGTCGCGAACGAACTGGTTGGGCGCCAGCAGGCGCAGGCCTTCGCGGGTGGTCTGGGCCTGGAGAGGGCGGATCCAGGTATTGAACTGCTGTGCGTTGAGTTCGCCTTCCAGGCGATCGAGGCACTGATCCCAGAGTGTCTCGGTCACGGGTTGTCTGCCCTCCAGAGGGATTGGTCGTGATGGATGCTGAACCGCAGGCGGTCTGAAGCCGGCAGGCGGGGTCGGTGCCGGGCAGTTCAGTGTATACCGCCTGCGCAAAGTTATCCACACCCCCTGCGGCGCGTGTTCAGGCCCGGAATGGTTGCCAAGACCCTGTAAAATCGGGCGATCCGGTTGACAGTCAGGGCTGTGGGCAGTATCGTTGCGGCCCTTTTTCCCGCCGGTGGCGCGCGCCGTCGGCCAGATGCGATTTTCAACGGATCCCGACCATGAAAAGAACGTTTCAGCCCAGCAATCTCAAGCGCAAGCGCAACCACGGTTTCCGCGCGCGCATGCGCACCCGCGCCGGCCGTGCCATCATCAGCGCCCGTCGCGCCAAGGGCCGCAAGCGCCTCAGCGCCTGAGCTTGTCCGCGGGGCCCGATCGGCGGCTGACCCGTGAGCGGCGACTGCGCAAGGCCGCCGAGTTCAGCCGGGTCTTCGCCCGGCCACAGCGAGTCCATTCCGAAAGCTTCACAGTTCTGGCGCGGGCCAACGATCGCAGCGAGCCGCGCCTCGGCCTGGCCATCGCCAAGCGCCGGATCCGGCGCGCCAGCGACCGCAACCGCCTCAAGCGCCTGGTGCGCGAGAGCTTCCGCCACCACCTTTCGGAACTGACCGGGCTGGATATCGTGGTCATGGCGAAAACCGGAGCGGAAAACAAGGAAAATGCTGCGATCTTTCAGGAACTGGAAGGATTGTGGCAGAAACTGAGAAGCCGATGCGAACCATCCTGATCGCGTTCATCAAGGCCTACCGCTATCTCCTGAGCCCCTTCCTGGGCAACAACTGCCGGTTTCATCCGACCTGTTCCGAGTATGCCGAAACCGCCATCAGGCGTTTCGGCCCGTTGCGCGGTACCTGGCTGGGCATTCGCCGGCTCGGCCGCTGTCATCCCTGGCACGAAGGGGGCATCGATCCCGTGCCCGAAAAGAACGACCAATAATACAAGGTTCCCCATGGAAACCCAGAGACTCCTGCTCGTCGTCGCCCTTGGCCTGATCCTGTTCATGATCTGGGATGCCTGGGAGAAATACCAGAATCCGCCGCCTCCGACGACGCAAACCATCGCCGGCGAGGCGAAACCTTCTGCCGCCGCGGGCGAGGTGCCGAGCGCCGAGGTGCCCGAGGGCGGACCGGCCGCGACCCGGAGCAAGGCCGCGGCCGTCCCGGACCAGCGCATCGGCGTGCTGCAGTACGGTGATCGCATCGAGGTGAAGACCGACGTCTATCACGCCGTGATCGATTCCTTCGGCGGCGATCTGCGCATCGTGGATCTGCTGCAGTATCCGGTCTCCCTCGACGAGCCGGACAAGCCCTTCCGGCTGATGAACGATACCCTGCCTCAGCTGTTCGTGGCCCAGTCCGGATTTGCAAAGCGCCGGCCGACGGCCGACGGATCCCTGGTCACCGCGCCCAATCACACTACCCGTTATCGCGTTCAGCAAACCCGTTACGTGCTGCCGGACGGCCAGGAAGCCCTGGACGTGACCCTCGACTGGACCAGCCCCGAGGGCGTGCGTTTCGTCAAGACCTATACCTTCCGGCGCGGGGAATATCTCATCGAGGTTCGCCACCGGATCGAGAACCCCACTGCCCGCATCTGGCGCGGCAACTACTACCAGCAGCTGCAGAAGAGCGGCGAGACGGTGAAGATGGGCATCGGCTCCACCTATACCTATACCGGCGGCGTGCTCTACGACAACGAGGACAAGTACCAGAAGATTTCCTTCGACGACATGCGCGAGGAGCCGCTGAACAAGACCGTCAAGGGCGGCTGGGCGGCCATGATCCAGCACTATTTCCTCGGCGCCTGGATTCCGCCGCAGGATGCGCGCCTGAACTACTACACGCTGGCGCTCGCCCAGGAGCGTTTCGTGCTGGGCATGAAGATGGTCGACGAGACGGTGGTGGCGCCCGGCAAGTCGCAGGAACTGGTCGATCGCCTGTTCGTCGGCCCGAAGCTGCAACACGTGCTGGAGAAGATCGCCCCCGGGCTGGAGCTGACCGTCGACTACGGCATTCTCACCATCATCGCCAAGCCCATTTTCTGGCTGCTGGAGTTCATCCACCGCTTCGTCGGCAACTGGGGCTGGTCCATCATCCTGCTGACCATTCTCATCAAGCTGGCCTTCTACAAGCTCTCCGAGAAGAGCTACAAGTCCATGGCCCAGATGCGCAAGCTGCAGCCGAAACTCGCCGCGCTCAAGGAACGTTACGGCGACGACAAGCAGAAACTGCAGCAGGCCATGATGGAGATGTACAAGAAGGAGAAGATCAATCCCCTGGGTGGCTGTCTGCCGATCCTGGTCCAGATCCCGGTGTTCATCGCCCTGTACTGGGTGCTGCTCGAGAGCGTGGAGCTGCGCCAGGCGCCGTGGATTCTGTGGATCCGGGATTTGTCCACCCGCGATCCCTACTTCGTGCTGCCGATCCTGATGGGCATCACCATGTTCATCCAGCAGAAGCTCAATCCCGCGCCGGTGGATCCCATCCAGGCCAAGGTGATGACCTTCCTGCCCATCGTCTTCACCTTCTTCTTCCTGTTCTTCCCCTCGGGTCTGGTGCTGTACTGGGTGGTCAACAACACCCTGTCCATCGCCCAGCAGTGGTACATCACGCGGGTGGTGATCAAGGAAAAGTGACGGTTCGGGAAAATCCAACGCAAAGGCGCGAAGGCGCAGAGGGCGCAGAGGAAGGATACTGGCGCAGTCGATGGGAACTTTTTCGTTCCGGTTCGCATCCGGTTGCCAGAGCCCGCTTCGTTTTCGTCGATAACCCTTGCGCCTGAGCGCCCCGGTGTTGAACACCCAAACGACTACGGACACCATTGCCGCCATCGCCACGCCGCCCGGTCGGGGTGGCGTGGGGATCGTGCGTGTGTCGGGGCCGGAGGCGCGCCGCGTCGCCGAGGTGATGCTCGGGCACGTGCCGTCGCCCCGCCGGGCCGAGTTCCTGCCCTTTCGGGACGAGCACGGCGAGGTGCTCGACGAGGGCATTGCCCTGTTCTTCGAAAACCCCCATTCCTTCACCGGCGAGGACGTGCTGGAGCTGCAGGGCCATGGTGGGCCGGTGGTACTCGATCGGATCCTGCAGACGGTGTTGCGTCACGGCGCCCGCCCGGCGCGGCCCGGCGAGTTCTCGGAGCGGGCCTTCCTCAACGACAAGATCGATCTGGCCCAGGCCGAGGCCATCGCCGATCTGATCGAGGCCGGCTCCGAGCAGGCGGCGCGCAGCGCCATGCAGTCGCTGCAGGGCGTGTTCTCCGACTGGGTGCATGCCACGGTCGCGTCGCTGACCGAACTGCGCATGTTCGTCGAATCGGCCATCGACTTTCCCGAGGAGGAGATCGACTTTCTGGCCGACGAACGCCTCGGCGAGCGCATCGACGCCCTGCTCGACGAATTCGCGCGGGTGATGGCCTCCGCCCGGCAGGGCCAGTTGATGCGCGAGGGCATGCACATCGTGCTCGCCGGCCAGCCCAACACCGGCAAGTCGAGCCTGCTCAATGCCCTGGCCGGGCGGGAGTCGGCCATCGTCACCGACATCCCCGGCACCACCCGCGACGTGCTGCGCGAGGAGATCCACATCGACGGCCTGCCGCTGCACATCATCGACACCGCCGGTCTGCGCGAGAGCGAGGACGTGGTGGAGCGGGAAGGCATTCGCCGCACCTGGCAGGCCATCGAACGGGCCGACTGCATCCTGTTGCTGCTCGACGACCGCACCGGTTTCACCGCGGCCGATCGGGACATCCTCGAACGCCTGCCCCACGGGCCACGGGTGTTGAAAGTGCGCAACAAGATCGATCTGAGCGGCGCCGCGCCGGGCTGGACCGACGATGGCGAAGCCCTGCGCCTGTCGGCGAAGACCGGCGCGGGCCTGCCGCTGCTGCGCGAGGCCCTCAAGGTGCAGGTGGGCTACCAGGGCGCGAGCGAGGGCGTGTTCATGGCCCGCCGCCGGCATCTCGAGGCCCTGGAACGGGCCCGGGATCACGTGCTGGCCGGACGGGAGCAGTTGCGCGCCAGCCGGGCGGGCGAGCTGCTGGCCGAGGAACTGCGTCTGGCCCAGCAGGCGCTCGGGGAGATCACCGGCGAGGTGACGGCGGACGATTTGCTGGGGCGGATCTTTGCGAGCTTCTGTATCGGCAAGTAGCGCCGGTCGAATTGTTAAATCTGTGAGACGCCGGTCACAAAACCTTCGTGACAGAATTGGCAGCGGCAGGCTGTTGCTTTAGTCTGCATCGCACATGGAGTACGCCGGTTCAGGGATGAACCAGAGATTTCATCTGGTGAACCCGACCGGGAATCACCTCGCGCGGCGCAGCCATCGGCTGCGCCGTTTCATTTCCGAATCCCGCCATTTCGCGCCTGTTTGGCACATTTTCGCTAACGATCAGGCCTTTTCGTCCAGTTTCAGGCCGCGCACGCGGCGCTGCATCTCTTCCAGATCCCGCCCGGAAGCGTCCGGTGCGTAGCGCAGGCGCAGATAGAGGGCGACGATACGCTCGAGATCCCGGGCGCTGCCCTGCATCTTTCGGGCACAGCGCCGGCCGAAGGCGCGGGGCGTCTCGCCGGGCGCGGGGACCAGGCCGTGGCGGGCGAGCCGGCGACAGAGCCGGCGCCAGATCCGGATCGCCGGATCGTGCGTTTCGCGATCCCGCCAGCGCAGGTACAGCAACAGTCCGGCCAGGGCCAGCACCGCCAGGGCGCCGAGCAGGCCGGCCGTGGCGCGCCAGTCGAAGGGATCGATGCCCAGGCGCTGCAGCAGATCGATCTGCCGGTGGCGATCGAAGCCCAGGATCCACTGGTTCCAGCGCTCGTCCAGCATGTCCCAGACGAAACCGATGCGCCGCAGGCCCCGCTGCAGCCAGCCCGGTGCGGTCTGCACCCGATCGCCGGCTTCCGCCCGGCGGGGGCGCAGCCGCTCCGGTGTTTCCAGGATGCGTTCGGCCGGGATGGCGGCGGTGGGATCGATCCGCACCCAGCCCTCCCCGGCCAGCCAGGCCTCCACCCAGGCGTGGGCATCGGACTGGCGAACGATCAGGTAGTCGTCCAGCGGATTGGGCTCGCCGCCCTGGTAGCCGCTGACCACCCGCGCCGGGATGCCGGCCAGGCGCAGGAGCACGGCGAAGGCGGAAGCATAGTGCTCGCAGAAGCCGATGCGGCTGTCGAACAGAAAGCCGTCGATCGGGTCGTCCGGCAGCAGCGGCGGCTGCCGGGAATAGAAAAAGGGTTCGCTGCGCAGGTAATCGAGCGCGGCGTTCACGAGCGCCCGGTCGTCGGCCTGCGCCGCGCGCAAGCGGCTGGCCAGGGCGCGGGTGCGGGGCGCGGCACCGTCCGGCACGGCGAGGTACACCGGGCCGGGCCGATGCCGGGTATCCAGGCGATAGCGCAATACCGAGATGGCCGAATAGCGTTTCAGTTCGGATACGGGGCGGGGTGAGGCCACCTGGCGGTCGACGGTAATCACCGTGTCGAGAGGCACCGACAGCGGGGCATCAAGAACAAACAGCCAGCGCCGATCGTGGGGCTCGAGGGTGACGGTGTAGTGCACCGGATCGGAGAGTTCCTGCAGATCGAGTTCCGCCGGTTGGAGGGCCGGGACGGGATGGTGCGGCGCGTACCAGCTGCGGCCGTCGAAATGCACGTGGACCAGGCCGCGCCAGTAGAGCCGTCCGGGTGGCGGCGGCGGGCCCCGGAAGCGTACGCGGAAGGCGACGGCGTCGTCGTCGCTCAGGTGGCTGATCCGGCCCGGCGAGAGGGTGGCGGACAGGCCGGTGCGTGCGCCCAGGGCGTCCTCGGGCATGCCCCACAACGGGCCGCCGGGCCGGGGGAAGAACAGGAACAGCACCACCGCCAGGGGCAGCGACTGCAGCAGCAGGCGGGTGGCGAGGCGCAGATCCGGCCCCAGCGGGCCGTCGTCGCCGCCGGCCGGATGCCGGGCGAAATGGATCTGGGCCGCCAGCAGGATGAGCAGCGTGGCCCCCATCCACAGGGTGTAGGGCAGGGACTGCTCGAACAGGAAACCGACCACGATCAGAAAGTCGGCCAGGAACAGCACCACGTACACGTCGCGCCGGCGGTGCATTTCCAGCAGCTTGGCGGCGATCAGGAACAGCAGCAGCGCGCTGCCGGCGTCGCGGCCGATCAGGGTGCGATAGTGGACGAAGAGGCCGGCCACGGCCGCCGCCACCAGACCGAGCAGTACGAACCGCGAGGGCAGGCGCACGCGCCCGGCATCGTGGGCCAGGCGCCAGAGCAGCAGGGCCGGGATGGCCAGCGCCAGCCAGGCCGGCAGGCGCAACAGGTGCGGCAGGGCGAGCATGGCCAGCCCGATCAGCAACAGGCGATGGGCGGGCGGCACGCGCGCGAGCCAGCGGGCGAGGCGAGCGTTCATCCCGCCTCCCACAGGGCCAGGGCGTCGAGGCAGCGGCGGCGGTGATCGGCGCCCCGCCCGGACGGAATGGCGTGGCCCGGCAGGTGCAGCGCGTAGCGCTGGCCGGCGGCTTCGGCGTCGAGGATCTGCCGGCACAGCAGCGACAGCCGGGTTTCGGCATCGGCCGGCGGTAGGCCGTCCCAGTCGAGGATCACCGATTCGCTGGTCTCGCCCTGGAATTCCTTGACCAGCAGGCCCTGCTGTCGCGCGGCGGCCTTCCAGTGAACGTGATGCAGGGAGTCGCCGCGGCGATAGTCCCGCAGGCCGGCGAAGTCGTCCCGGCCCTGTCCCGCCTCCCCGGCAAGCGTATGGGCGTCGCCACCGGCGCGCGGTGCCGGGGCCGATTCGGCCGGTTTTGGCCAGATCAGACAGTCGCCCTCGGGATGGACGATGGTCCAGGCACGAAACAGGCCCAGCGGGAAGCGGGTGCTCACTTGCAGGGCCGGCAGCGGATGGCGGCCGCGCGGCGCCGGCGGCAGATCCAGATGGGCGACGGTCTGGCCCTGTCCGGCCTCGAGGCGCCGGGGTGTGTCGCGCCGCCGGGCGGTGATTTCCAGCGCCGCGCGCGGGCCGTCCGGGTTGTCGAAGACCAGTGCCAGGCGGGGCGCCGTGCCCGCGAAGACCGGTTCGGGCGGGTGCACGTGGATGCGCAGTCCCAGCAGGTTGCGCCAGGTATGGACGATGCCGGTGATCCCGACACTGCCGAGCAGGAAGGTGAAGGCGAAGGCCAGGCTGTTGACGTAGTTGATGGCGCCGGTGAGCATCAGCGCCAGGACCAGCAGGAAGCCCAGCCCCTGCCGGGTCGGCAGGATGTAGACGTTGCCGGCGCGGGTCAGATGGGGCCCGGCCACAGGGCCGAGGCCGCGCAGGAAGCGGCGCAGGGCGAATCGCTGGCGCAGGCGCATGCCGGCCATGGGGCGTTCAGGGCACCGGGGTCTCGAGCAGACGATCCACCAGACCCTCGCTGCCGAGGCGGCTCTCCCCGGCAGGCCGCAGGCGATGGGCGACAACGGCCGGCAGCACGGCCTGCACGTCGTCCGGCAGGACGTGATCGCGGCCGTCCAGCAGGGCCCAGGCCCGCGCCGCCTGCAGCAGCGCCAGACCGGCGCGGGGCGAGAGGCCCACGGCGATGTCCGGCGACTCGCGGGTGGCTCTGACCAGGGCCTGCACGTAGTCGAGCAGGGCGTCGGAGGCATGGACGGCGTCCACGGTACGCTGCAGTTCGCGCAGTTCGTCGGCGTCGAGCACCGGTTCGAGTTCGGGCAGCCGCCGGCGGCGATCGTTGCCGGCCAGCAGCGCCCGCTCGGCCGCGGCGTCGGGATAGCCGAGGGTGATGCGCATCAGAAAACGGTCGAGCTGCGACTCGGGCAGCGGAAAGGTGCCGATCTGGTGGCGCGGGTTCTGGGTGGCGATGACGAAGAAGGGTTCGGGCAGCGGCCGGGTCTCCCCTTCCAGGGATACCTGCCGTTCCTCCATGGCCTCGAGCAGGGCGCTCTGGGCCTTGGGCGTGGCGCGGTTGATTTCGTCGGCCAGCACCACCTGGGCGAAGATCGGGCCGGGATGAAAGGTGAAGCGGCTGGTGGCCTGTTCGAAGACCGAGACGCCGAGAATGTCCGCCGGCAGCAGATCGGAGGTGAACTGGATGCGGTTGAAATCCAGCCCCAGCACCCGCGCCAGGGTCTGTGCCAGGGTGGTCTTGCCCACCCCCGGCAGATCCTCGATCAGCAGATGGCCGCGGGCCAGCAGGGCGGCCAGCGAGAGGCGCAGGGCCCGGGGCTTGCCGAGGATGATGCGCCCGGCCTGATCCAGGACCAGGGCGAGGCGATCGGCGGGCTGGGGGAGGCGATCCATGTCGGGGTCCACGATCTCCGGTAAGGTTTCCGATGGTACTGTATCGGCAGACCCGGCGGGAGGATGAATCACCCAATGCGCGCAGGACGATGGCTGGGGGCACTGGCCCTGCTGATGCTCGGCGGTTGCGCATCGCTCGAATACTATGCCGGCCTGGTCCAGGGCCAGGCCGATCTGCTCAACCGCGCGCGTCCGATCCCCGAAGTGCTCGCCGACGATACGGTCCCGCCAAGCGTACGTGCATCCCTGGCCGAGCTGACCGAGGCCCGCCGATTCGCCATCGACACGCTAGGCCTGCCGGAGACCGGCAGCTACCGGGACTATGCCGATCTCGGTCGCCCCTACGCGGTGTGGAACGTGATCGCCGCCGGGCGTTTCTCGGTGGAACCCCGGCGCTGGTGTTTTCCCGTCACCGGCTGCATCCCCTATCGCGGTTACTTCGCGGCGGAGCGGGCACAGGTCGAGGCGCAGTCACTGGCTGAACAGGGTTTCGACGTGTACGTGGCTGGCGCCCGTGCCTACTCCACCCTCGGCTGGTTCGACGATCCGATCCTCAACACCATGCTCTACCGCGATCCCGCCCTGCGGGTGGAGATCCTGTTTCACGAAATGGCTCACCAGAAGCTGTACGTGCCGGGCGACGGCAGCTTCAACGAGGCCTTCGCCACCTTCGTGGCGCAGATGGGCACCGAAAGATGGCTGCAGAAACGGGGTGCGCCCGCCGATCGGATCGAGGCTTACCGCCGGCGCCTCGACCAGCGCCGGGCGTTCAATGCCCTGTTGCGCCGCACGCGGGAACGACTGGCCGCCCTCTATGCCCGCGATCTCCCCGAGTCGGCCATGGCCGCAGACAAGCGGCGGCTGTTCAAGAAATTGCAGCAGGAATATGCCGGCTGGAAGCACACGGCGGGGACGGATGCCTGGGATGCGTGGATGGCGCAGGAACTGAACAATGCCCACCTGGCGCTGGTGGGAACCTACCTGGATCGGGTGCCGGCCTTCGGTCGCCTGCTGGCACGATGCGAAAACGAGCTGCCGTGTTTCTACCGCCAGGTCGAAAAACTGGCGCAGAAAGACCCCGCAACGCGCCAGGCCTGTCTGGAAGACAGCGAATGCCCTTCTGAAACTCGGTAGGTGGAAATGACACGGAGGGCACGGAGACACGGAGAACACGGAGGATTTCGGTTGCGGCGATGTCGTCCAGACGCAGCACCCGGCCGCCCCTGCTTGAGAGGCGCCCCAATTTTTTGGTAAGCGACGAAAACACAAAAACACTAATCTCCGTGTTCTCCGTGTCTCCGTGCCCTCCGTGTTTCTTCCACCGGGTTGTTCGAAGTCGTGAAGGCGTTATTGGGAACGCCGCTTTCGGTGGTTAACGGTTTACCCCGCAGGCAGGGCCAGGGGCGTTTTCAGGCGCACGATGTGCTGGTTGCCGTCGCCGTCCTTGATGTCGATCCAGTGCAGGCCGTCCACGTTGTCCTCGACCACGATTTCGGCCGGTTTCCTGATCAGGTGTTCGGCGCCTTCCACGGCCACCGAGACCACGTCGTCCTTGGGATCGTAGCTGATGCCGATCAGCGGCACCCACTCGGTTTCGATCTGATCGCCGAGGTTGATGCCGGCCACCTCGATTTCCACCAGTTCCGCGCCAAGGTGTTTGGCGACATTGTCCAGATAGGTTTCCCACTGATTCTTTTCGAGCGTGCGGGCCATATTTCTCTCCTTGGGTTGGGATGGGGGAAGGATTGTGGATGCAAGGGATGTGGGGGCGGCGGCGAGGGTTTCAAGAGTGGTTGATCGCGGCATCGCAGCTTGCGCCGCTCCTGCACGGGCAGGTGTTAAATGTAGGGGCGGCGCAAGCCGCGAAAGCGCCTCAGTCGAACCGTTCCCGCCAGTAGATGATGCGGTCGTCACCGCGGTAGATGCCGAAGGTGACCCGCGCGGTCGGATCGTCGGCGTTGCCGTCCCCGTCCCAGTCGTACTGCAGCCAGGGATCGACGGTGGCGTTGACGTCCACATTGCCGGTGAAGTTCTGCCCCGGCGCCTTGAGCCACAGGTTGAAGGAGGCATTCACCGGCGGCTCTTCGTACTGGCGCGTCGGCGGGCCCGGCAGTTGGGAGGCATCGGAGCAGTTGGCCGTACCGCTTTCGGCATCGTCGTCGCGGATGCAGGTCTCCCCGGCATTGGCGCCGGTACCGACGGACAGGGTGCCGTCGACCCTGCTCAGGGCCAGGGTGGCCTGGCTGCAGACATCGGCGGGGAAATCGACGAAGGCGCTGCCGTCGTAATGTTCGACCACCATGGGCACCTGCAGATCCAGCAGCTCGGAGCCGAAGGCGTTGGCCAGGCGCACGCGGCCGCTGTGGATGTCGGTGGCCGGTTCCAGGTGGCCGACGGAGCTGACGCCGTCGCTGTCCGTGGCCCGCAGGCCCAGGGTGAGCGGGGCCGTCTCGGGCGACGGGAAGGTGTAGGTCACGTCACTCCGGGTGCCGATGCCGGCGCCGAAGTTGCCGGCCGGGATTGCGTTGTTGGTGAAGTTGGTGGTATCGCCCGCATTGGAGATGGTGGTGTCGAAGGCGAAGCCGAGGGCGCCGGCGTAGTTGGTGGTGATATTGCCGGCGCTGTTGTAGGCGGTGGCGGTGACCACGAAGGGCTGGCCCGAGTAGGTGAAATTGCCGGCATCGCAGCCCTGGACGCGGGAGACATCGAACCAGGCCGGCACGAAGCGGCCGATGTTGGGGCTGGTGTTGCTGGTGGCGTCGCCGATGGTGGTCTCGCCCATCCAGGGCGAGCCGAGCTGGGCGGTAAAGGTGAACACGCCCACTTCGCTCACCGACTGGTCGGGAATGGTGACTTCGCCGTTGTCCGTGTCGGCGATGGCCGTCTGGTTCACGGTGATGGTGCCGGCCGATCCCCCGGCGGGAGCGACCAGGTCGTGGCCGATGGCGATGTTGTCGTGCACGAAGTTGGGCGTCACCGTGCCATCGGCGCAGGCGGCGCGCACGGTGAGATTGAAGCTGTCCCCGGCCGGGCGAAACACGGAGCAGGCGGCATCGCCGCTGGCGCAGTCGGCATTGAGATCGTTCGATTCCACCACGAAGCGCGCCGGCCTGGTGACGAAGTCGGCGCTGCCGGTCATCACCAGCCCGGATTCGGTTCCGGTTCCGGTGAACTGGCTGTTGATCGAAAGCTGACCGGCATCCGGGTAGCTGACGGTAATGGCCGCTTCACCGTTGGCATCGAAACTCAGGGGCACGGCCGTGCCGGGCGAGGCGGTGGCCAGCAGGTAGTCGGCGCTGCCGTTGTTGAGGGTGAGCTGTCGGGTGCCGGTGTTCGGGTTGACGTAGGTGGTCCAGAAGTTCACGTCGGCCGTGCGGTTGGCGAAGGCCGGCACGCACTGCTGGGTGACATCGTCCTTGCGTACTGCGGCGACGGTGATCGGCGCAGACGCGGCGCAGGCGATCTGGGTCGGGATGCTGTACACGAAGCCGGTGTCGTAAAAGACCAGATCGCAACTCGTGCCGGCGCTGGATGTGTCGAGACACGCCGTGGCATTGGCCGGTACGGGCGTCTCGCCGGTGGTGCCCAGGGTCACGGTGCCCGGCGTGGTGTGACGCAGTTGTGCCGTGGTGCTGCCGCCGCTGAAACTGATGGTGTCGCCGCCTTCCCAGCCGGTCGGCGTGAGGGTGACGGTGACACTGCCGGCATAGAGGCTGGAACAGTCGGCATTGGCACAGGCGCGGATGGTGACCGTTTCCGGCTGGCAGGTCAGTGCCGATCCGTCGTGTTCAAGGAGCAGGTGATCCAGCGGGATGACCGGCGGCAGGATGTCGATGGCGTTGATGTCGGCACCATTGCTGAAGCGGTTCTCGTCGAAGAACAGGGTGGCAACATCGGTGGCCGGATCGTATTCGGCCACGGAGCCGTCGGTGAAGGTCAGCCCGCCCAGGGTCGCGGTGCCGGTCGTGGTGATGAGCAGGTTGCCGTTGTCCAGCAGGTGGAAGCCGTCCACGTCCTCGTTGCCGGCGAAGTTGTCCTCGCTGAAGAACAGGGTTGCGCTGTCGTTGACCGGATCGTATTCCACGACATCGCCATCACGGAAGTTCAGGCCGCCGAGCCGGGCGCTGGAGGTGGTGGACAGCAGAATGTGGCCGTTGGGCAGGATATGGACGGCGTCCACGTCCTCGCTGCGGGAAAAGTTGTCCTCGCTGAACAGCAAGGTGGCGGTATCGCTGCCGGGATCGTAGAGCACGATGTCGCCGTCGCGGAAGTTGAGTCCGCCGAGCCGGGCGCTACCGGTGGTGGAGAGGGCGATGAGACCGTTGTCGAGCACGTCCACGGCGTCGACGTTCTCGTTGTTCTGGAAATTGTTGCCGTCGAAGTACAACGTTGCCGTGTCCGTGGTTTCATCATAGGCAACCACGTCGCCTTCGTTGAAGGTCAGTCCACCGAGGGTTTCTGCGGTGACGGTGGAGAGCAGCAGCTGGCCGATCGGCGGTGGTGCCGGGCACGGCCGATCGATGTTCATCACGGCGTTGATCTGTTCTGGTGTCAGGGCCGCGTCATAGATGTAGACCTCGTCGATCTGGCCGTCGAACTCGCGACCGGCAAAGCCCTGGTCGGCACCAATCTGGAGGGGATCGGTGGTGGTGCGCAAGACCTCGTTGCGGCTGGAGGCGGCACGTTCCACACCATTGATGTAGATGCGCTGGAAGGCGCCGCTGCGGGAGTAGACGATGGCGACGTGATACCAGAACCCGGCGTTCAGTGGTGTGCCGCTGGTCGTGAGCGTGTGCACGCCGCCGCCGGCATCGTTCCACCACCAGTAGATCTGGCCGGCGCTGTTGATGTGAAACTCGTAGTTCCAGTCCTTGGAGACGATGGACTTCAGGCCCGAAGCCGGAATGGTGTAGGGCCGGATCCAGGTGGTAATGGTCAGCTCTTCGGTGATGTTCAGCAACGGGTTGTCGGGAACCTCGAGGTACTGGCTGCTGCCGTCGAGGGTCGCGCCATTGCAGACCTTCGCCGGCAGGGGCCGCGCACCGTTGAGCGCGTTGCCGTTCAGGCCGTTGCCGCTGCTGTCCCGCACTTCGCCGGGGGTGCCATCCCAGCTCGTCTCGTCGAAGCGGTACTCGGCCTGTGGTTCGGGCAGGTGGAAGCGGATGGCGGTGTTGGCCAGTGAGCCGATGTCGGCAAAACTGATCGTATCGAAGTCACTGGTGGTCAGTTGCCAGCCGATCTGGGCCTTGCCGCCGCTGACATTGTTGCTGGGCCCGAACTGGTAGATGAAGTCCCCTCCTTCGCGCAGGATCACTTGCAGGTTGAAGAAGCTGCCGGGCTTGTCCCATTCGGGGACATTGCTCCAGGTGACCACAAACATGCGGTTGGGCGCCGTGCCGAGGGCGGCATAGCGAACCGTTCCGCCGTCCGCCGGATTGAGATCGGTGCCGTAGACGCGCAGGGTGCGATCCACCCGATTGTCCGGATAGGGATAGGTGTAGGTGGGCGGTGGGCCGACCGACTGGGTGCCGTAGCCGCAGTAGGCGTTGTTGAACTGCAGGCGACCGTTGGACATGATGCGCACGGTCGTGTAGTCGGTGGTGCCGAAGCGGAAAGTAAAGCCAAGGGGGATTTCCTGGCTGATGTCGTCATCCACGGCATAGAAGGGCCCGTTGCATTCACCCGCGGGTGCACCGGGCGCTTCGGTCCAGACCACGTCGGTGTGGGTGGCAGGATCGATCCAGGCGAAGGGTTCAGGGGAGTTCAGATAGGTCGCGGCACCCGCCAGGCCAGGCAGGAGCGCAAGGAGCGTCAGCAGGGCGATGCGCAGCATGGTCCAGTCCGAAACCGCGTTGTTGTAACAAGTATTGCGCACGTTTCTGTGGTTCTCCCGAACAATCCGACCAAAGGTTGGAAATCACGGACCCTTGGCCATGACCTCGATACGCCGGCGGGCGGTATTGCCGCTGGCGCCAAAGCGGCATTCGCCCAGGCTGACGATGCGGTAATAGTCGCTGCCATCGACGGTCTGGCCGCTGCAGGTCACGCTGGCAGTGCAGCCTTCGAGGCCGGCGGCATTGAAGGCCGGGTTGAGGCTGAGCGCGTTGCAGCCGGCGACGCCGATGCTGCCACCGGTGAGGGGCAGGATGGTCGTGAGAGCGAGTTGTGCGCCCGATTCGGCGGCGTAGAAGGCGCGGATCGACTGGATCTCCGAGCCGACCGCTTCCTGTCCGGTGCGTGTCAGGGCGACCATGGCCGCGCCGATCAGCGCCAGCACGGTGATGATGAATACGGCCAGGGGCAGGCCAAAACCGCGCTGCATTCGGATGGAGGAATCAGGGCGCATTGCGGATCTGTACCTCCTGTCGCAGACGCACCCACTCACCCTCCTCCATGAAACGGAAGTCGAGGGTGACGACCCCGGCGCGGGTCAGGCTGCCCGGATCCCAGGCAAAGGGCACCACGGCCGCGCCGCCATCGACCAGTTGCAGGTTCTCGCCCAGCAGGGCCGGCGTGGTGGCCGGAGGCGCAGCCGGCACGGCGGTGAAGCCATAGCCGC
>JALVBM010000443.1 GCA_027010665.1 Chromatiales bacterium | reverse complement strand
AGCTGCCGGGTCAGGGCGATCTTGGCATCGGGATCCGGGGTGAGCAGGGCCTCGCGGGCGGCGCGATGAAGATTGGCGGAAGGCATCGGCGGCATTATACCCCGGCCGGGGATCCCTTCAGCGCCAGAACCAGATCCATGACATTGGTCCCGGTCGGTCCGGTACTGATCAGATCCCCGCTGGCTTCGAGAAAGGTGCCGGCATCGGCCCGCGCCAGGCAATCGGAGGCCGAAAGCCCGGCCCGTTCGCCCCGGCGCACGGTGCCGCCATCCACCAGGGCGCCGGCATCGCTGGTCGGGCCATCGCTGCCATCGGTACCGGCGGCCAGCAACCGGATGTCGTCCCGACCGGCCATGGCAATGGCGGCGGCCAGTGCCAGATGCTGGTTGCGCCCGCCCCGGCCGGGCGCAGGCGGCAGGGTGACAGTGGTCTCGCCGCCCCAGAGATGCAGGCCGGGTTCCGCATGGGCAAGTTCGGCAACGATCTGCTCGCCCATCCGGGCCGCCTCGCCGGTCAGGGTCTCGCCGTGATCGAAAACCGCCACACCGTGCACGGCATCAACCACAGCCGCCCGGGCCAGCCGATTGCTGGCAATGATCCGGTGGGGCACCCGTGGTACCGGCGGGAACGGCTGGGCGAACCGATCGAGCAGCGCCCGGATCGGTAGCGGGAGCTCGGTCGGCAAGGCGGTGTCCGGCGGCGCATGGAAGGGGCCGGATGCGATGAGCGCCGGATCATCACCCGTCACGTCGGAAATCAGCAGCACCCGGGCCGGCCTGTTACCCAGCCGGGCCGCCAGCCGGCCGCCCTTGATGCAGGAGACGGCCTGGCGGATGCGGTTCATCTGATGGATGGAAAGGCCGCTGGCCAGCAGCCACTGGTTGAGCCGCTGCAGGTCGTCCAGGGTCATACCCGGCGGCAGCACCTCCACCAGCGCCGAGGCCCCGCCGGAGATCAGGACCAGCAGTTCGACGTCTTCCGGCAGCGCGTCAACCGCTTGCAAAACCGCCCGACCGGCCGCGAGCGAATCCGCATCGGGTACCGGATGCCCCGCCTCGAGCAGGCGAAGACCGGCCGGCAACGGCCCGCCGTAACCGTGTTTCGTCACCACGAGACCGTCGCGCACCTGCTCGCCGAGAACCTCGCAAGCGCCGTGTGTCATGGCCATCGCGGCCTTGCCCATGGCCAGCAGGTGCACGGGACGTGCCGGGGGCGACTCGCGCAGTGCCCGGGCCACCGCCGGATCGCCCCGAACCGCGGCCAGGGCGGTGTCGAATGCACGCAACAGGAATTGTCGGGGATCGTCGCTCATCGCCGCTTCTTCCGGATACCCGCTTTCATATTCGGTCCTTGTGTCATTGACGCATCCGGATCGCCTGCTATAACTGTGTGACACACCTGACGGAAGTGCCAGGTTTCGGGGAACGTCAGCCCCATTCCTCACCGGCAAAGGAGAAATGCCATGCAGCTACCGAAGTTCATCTACGAATCCCTGCCCGCCGCCTATGTGCTCACGGGTCTGGCCACCGCCCTGACCCATCCCGAACCGGTTCCTTTCGTCTCGGGCATCGCACTGGCCAGCGGGGGGCTCATGATACTCGTTCTGCGCCGCAATCATCGCCTGCGTCATCGCCGCCGGCGTTCCGCCAGCCATCGCCGGCTGGTCGGCGACACGTTCGGCGCCTGAGAGCACCCTTCCCGGTTTCCTCCCCCAGGGCGTGACGGCCTGTCACGCCCGATTTCTTTTTACACACCGGGATCCACCCGCTACCATCCTTCCCGTGAGTCGATTCCGGAGAAGGTATCGTGACCGATCCCTGCCTGCCCCGCGTCGGCGTCGGCGCCGTGGTCTTCCGTGA
>JALVBM010000442.1 GCA_027010665.1 Chromatiales bacterium | reverse complement strand
TTCCCCGCCGCACGCAGCCTTTCGTTCTGCACCGGCCGCTGCGGCCGGCCGAGATAGTAGCCCTGGGCATGGGTGGCGCCCATGCGATAGACGAGATCCAGGGTGGCCTGGTCCTCGATGCCCTCGGCCACCAGGTCGTAGCCGGCCTCGCGGATCAGGCGGGCGATGTGTTCGATCATGATGCGGCTGCGTTCCGACTCGTGCAGGGCCTGGATCATGGTGATGTCGAACTTGACGATGTCCACCGGCATGTTGGCCAGATAGCGCAGGGATGAATAGCCGCTGCCGAAGTCGTCCAGGGCGATGCGGAAGCCCAGGCGCTGCAGTTTCTCGAGATTGGCGCTGGCCACCTGCAACTGGGAGATGAGCGAGGTTTCGGTCACCTCCAGCACGATGCGGTAGTGTTCCAGATGGGGCAGCAGGCAGGTCAAATGGCGCTCCAGATGGCGATCCACGATGCTGGCCGAAGAGAGGTTGATGGACACGCCGCTGTGGCGGGGCACCACGCCCGTGGCCAGGTCGGCCTCGATGGCCCGGATCACGGCGTGGTCGAGGTCGGCGTCGAGGGTATGGCGCTCGATGACCGGGAAGATGTCGTTGGGAAAGACCAGGTTGTCGTGCCGGTCGCGCAGCCGGATCAGCGCCTCGTGATAGACCGGTACCCGTCGGGTCGCCGAATGAATGGGCTGGTAGTGGATCTCGATGTTGTCCTGGTCGTTCACGGCCCGCAGGACGGTGCTGACCTTGTGGCTGGAGAGAATGGCCGAGTCGCCGCCCATCTCCTCCCGATAGCGGCAGACATGACGGCGCCGTTTCTTGGCGTTGTACATGGCCAGATCGGCCTGGCCGGGCAGGCGGCGCAGATCGCCCTGATCGGCGTGTTTCGCGATGGCGATGCCGATGCTGATGCTGACCGGTTCGCGGATACCGATGTCGTTGAAGGGATAGACGGCAACGGCATTGCGACAGCGTTCGGCCACGTTCTCGACCAGGTCCGGGTGCACGTCGATGAGAATGGCGGCGAATTCGTCGCCGCCGAGGCGATAGAGCTTGTCGCCGCGGCGCAGGGTCTGCTGGAGGATCTCGGCGATGATGGCGAGCACCCGGTCGCCGGTGGCGTGGCCGTAGGTGTCGTTGATGGCCTTGAAGTGATTGCAGTCCACCAGCAGGTAGGCGATGTTCAGCCGTTGATCGTGCAGCAGCGAGACGAGATTCTCCCAGTCCTGGTCGAAGGCCCGCCGGTTCCAGACACCGGTCAGGTGATCGTGCAGGGCGAGACGGTGCAGCTCGTTGTTCTGGCTGTCGAGGCGGTGATAGGCCTGGTCCAGTTCCTGCTGGTAGCGCTGCAGCGATGCTTGCAGGGTCGCGAACTCGCGAATGGGATGCCGGATCGGATGCGTCATGTCCTCCACCGTGATGGTGCCGGTCCGCAAGCCGTCGAGATAGGCCACCAGCCGGTGCATGGGTTGCGTGACATAGTGGCGCAGCAGGAAGTAGAGCAGGGCAAGCAGACCCACCAGCAGGAGGGAGAACTGGATCAGGTTCCATTTGATGAGCCGCTCCAGCGGGCTGGTCTGCAGGGACTGCACCGGCCGGAATTCGAGGACGTCGAGCAGTGTGGCGTTGTCGGTGATGTGCGTGCCGAAGGGACGCACGCCGAGGCTGTCCGAGCGCAGATGGGTGAAGTGGTTGAGGCTGCGCATGGCTGCGAGCACGTCGATGGCGATGCCCACGTGACCCAGCCGGTGGTTGCTGTTGGTCCGATCGGCGACGTCGGCAAAGGCCAGCAGCAGCAGGCGACCGTCCCGAAAGCGGTAGTAGCGCCGGTTGGCGGGGATCTGTGCAGGCAGAATGGCGTCCCCGCGCCGGAGCAGGGTGCGGCCGGTGTCGTCGTAGAGATCCGTGTCCAGGACGAAAGCGGGCATTTCGTGTCCCTGTTCGATGCGATTGCTTCGCCAGTAGCTGTAGTAGGCCGGTGAGCGCAGTTGCTGATCCACCTCGTCCCAGTCAGCGAGACGCTGCAGCAGGCGCTGCGCTTCCCGGCTGACCAGGGTCAGGGCCGCTTCCGCCTCGCTCCGTGCCTGCTGGTGGCGTTCGGCCTGGGCCACTGTCTTGATGCGATCGGTGTGGTACAGCAGGTTCAATGCCAGCAACACGAAAATCAGAATGCCGCCGGCGAGAAAGCGCCACAGCAGGCCCTGCAGGGAAAGGGGTGGAGGGGCACGACGGGTCATGGGTCGAGACGGTCCACCCGTTCAATGACGGCGTCGTTCAGATCGAACTCGTGTTCGGCATCGAAGAAGTGGCTGGCCCCCTCGATTACCTCCAGCCGGGCGCCCGCCTGGCGCAGTGCATCCAGCCAGCGATGATCGAAACGGCGATCGTTGCCGCCCATGATCACCTCCACGGGGACCGGCGCCTCGCGCAGCGCCTGCAGCACACGTGCGGCATTCCAGCGCAGATAGGACAGGTAGACCCGCGGTGGCGAGACGAAATTGCCCTTGCAGTAGGAGAGGGTGAAGCGTCGGGGCCGGTCGTCGCCTTCACGCACGGCGCGTCGGGCCTCGGCCACCTGGCGCTTGACCACGGCGGGCGGGTTGAAGCCGTCGGCGTAGGACAGGCTGGTGGTGATGAGCATGCGCACCCGGGGATCGGGTCGGGTGGCCAGCCAGGCCAGCAGTTCGAGGCTGCCGTAGGAGTGGCCCACCAGCACTACCGGACCGGGGTGACGCGCGGCCAGCCATTTGACCCAGAAATCGACTTCGTCCAGATCCTGCTTCATGGTCTGAAGGTGAATGGCGTCGCAGGCCAGGCCCGATTGCCGGGCGTTGATGCCCAAGGTCAGGGTGGGTGCCAGCACCGTGTTGCCGTTCTCGGCCAGGGCATCGACCAGACTGAGCACCGTGTTGAAATTGCGGGTGGTGAGAAAGCCGTGCAGTACCAGCACCGCCGGGCGATGCTTCTCGCCGGGCCGGTACTCGGCCTCGGCGGTGAGCCCCGAGGGCAGTTCTGCGCGCACCACCTCGGCGTGTGCGACCGGTATCAGGAAGCCAGGCAGAAGCAGGCAGATCAGTTGCAGGGGGCGAAACATGGGGGGACTCCGGACAGACGGCTCTATGGCGTTATCGGCGCGGCGAACCGTTTGCTTGAGCCACTGCGCGGGGACTGATCCAGGTCAACATCCGGATATTTTCCGCGGATTACAGTACCGCCTTCTGTCATCGAGGAGGGCCACGATTGTCCGGGATCACGCGCCAGCAGCCGGTGTCAGAAACGGCAGACACCGACGTGATCGCCTATCGGCTGCATGGCAACGTCTATCTCAACATCACCAGCCGCTGCACTCTGCGCTGCCGGTTCTGTCCCAAGTTCAATCGCGAGTGGGAGGTCCAGGGCTACCTGCTGCGCCTGCATCAGGAGCCGGACGTGCCGACGATCCTCGACGCGGTGGGCGACCCGGCGAACGACCGCGAGGTGGTGTTCTGCGGCCTGGGCGAGCCGACCCTGCGCCTCGAGACCCTGCTGGAGAGCGCCGCGGCCCTGCGCGAGCGGGGGGCGAAGCGGATCCGCGTCAACACCGACGGTCTGGCCAACTGGCGGGCCGGGCGTGACGTGACGCCGGAACTGGCGCAGCACGTGGACGCACTGTCCATCTCCCTGAACGCCCAGAACGAGGCCCTCTACGATCGGCACTGCCGGCCGCCGGAGACCGGGGCCTGGCCGGAACTGCTGGAGTTCGTGCTCTGCGCCCGCGAGCACATCGCCGACATCACGCTCACCGCCATCGACGGGCTGCCCGGCGTGGACATCGACGCCTGCGCCGATCTGGCCAACCGTTTCAACGTCAAGTTCCGCCGCCGGGTGCTGGACGAGGTCGGCTGATGCGGCTGTCGGACGTGGTCAACACCTTCGGCCAGCATCTGCTCGCCCGCCACGGGGAGCGGGTGCACAAGCTCGCCATCGACGCGGCCTTCACCTGCCCGAACCGGGACGGCACCAGGGGCCGGGGCGGCTGCACCTTCTGCAACAACGTCTCCTTCAGCCCCCACGGGCGCCGGCCGGCGCCCGTGGCCGAGCAGCTCGATGCCGGGCGGGCGGTGCTGGCCAAACGCACCGGCGCGCGCAAGTTCCTGGCCTACTTCCAGGCCTATACCAACACCTATGCCGACGTGGAAACCCTGCGGGCGCTCTACGATCAGGCCCTGGCCACGCCCGGCGTCATCGGGCTGTCGGTCGGCACGCGCCCCGACTGCGTGCCGGATGCGGTCCTGGACCTGCTGGCCGGGTACCGGGCGCAGGGTTATGAGGTGTGGCTGGAGCTGGGCCTGCAGTCGGCCTTCGACGCCACCCTGGCCCGGGTCAATCGCGGTCACGGCTTCGCCGAGTACCGGCGGGCCGTGCATGCCGCCCGTCGCCGCGGGTTGCCGGTATGCACCCATCTAATCCTCGGCCTGCCCGGCGAGACCGACTGGCATCATCGCGTCACCCTCGAGCGGGTGCTGGCCGAGGGCGTGGACGGCCTCAAGATCCATCCCCTGCACGTGGTCAAGGGCACCGCCCTGGCCAACGACTGGCGGCGGGGCGAGTACACCCCGCTGACCCGCGAGGCCTACATCCGCCAGGTCGCCGATCTGGTGGAGCGCACCCCGGCCGAAATCGTCTTTCATCGTCTGACCGGCACCGCCAGCGAATCCATCCTGCTGGCGCCCGACTGGTGCCGAGAGAAATGGCGCGTCCTCAACGGCATCACCGCCGAGCTGTATCGGCGCGGCAGCCGCCAGGGACGCCTGCACGGGAGTCTGGCTCATGCCTGAAACGAAACGCATGCAACTGGTCTGTCCGGCCGGCAGCCTGCCGGCCCTCAAGGCCGCCGTGGACAACGGCGCCGATGCGGTCTATCTCGGTTTTCGCGATGCGACCAATGCCCGCAACTTTCCCGGCCTGAACTTCGACGACAACGAAATCGTCACCGCCCTCGACTACGCCCATGCCCGCGGGGCGCGGGTGCTGCTGGCCCTCAACACCTATCCGCAACCCGACGGCTGGCAACGCTGGACCGGAGCCGTGGATCGGGCCGCCGATCTGGGGCTGGATGCGGTGATCATGGCCGACCCCGGCCTGCTGCGCTATGCGGCGAAGCGGCATCCCGATCTGCGCCTGCACCTGTCGGTGCAGGCCTCGGCCACCAATCGCCATGCCATCGCCCTCTACCACGAGGTGTTCGGCATCCGGCAGGTGGTGTTGCCGCGGGTGCTGTCACTGTCCCAGGTGCGCGCGGTGGTCGAGGCCAGCCCGGTGGACGTGGAGGTATTCGGCTTCGGCAGCCTGTGCATCATGGTGGAAGGCCGCTGTGCCCTGTCGTCCTATGTCACCGGCGAGTCACCCAATACCTGCGGCGTCTGCTCGCCGGCGAAAGCGGTGCGCTGGGAGGAGACGCCCACCGGCCGTCAGTCGCGGCTCGGCGGCGTACTCATCGATCGCTACCGAGAGGGCGAGCCGGCCGGCTATCCCACCCTGTGCAAGGGGCGCTTCGAGGTGAACGGCAACGTCTTCTACGCCATGGAGGAACCGACCTCCCTCAACATTCTCGACATCCTGCCCGAGCTGATGAAAATGGGCGTGGCCGCCGTGAAGGTGGAAGGCCGCCAGCGCTCGCCGGCCTACGTGGGCCAGGTGACACGCATGATGCGCGCCGCCATCGATGCCTGTGCCGCGGATCCCGAAAACTATCATCCCCATCCCGACTGGGTGGCGCAGCTCGATCGGCATTCGGAAGGCCGCACCCACACGCTCGGTGCCCTGCACCGTTCCTGGCAATAGGGCGATGCCATGATGAGACTGTCACTGGGACCGATTCAGTATTTCTGGCCGGGACAGCGGGTGCGGGAGTTCTACGCCGAGGTGGCGGACTGGCCGGTGGACATCGTCTACCTGGGCGAGACCGTCTGCGCCAAGCGCCGGCAACTGCGCCTGCAGGACTGGCTGGTGATCGCCGACGAACTGGAGGCGGCCGGCAAGGAAGTGGTGCTCACCACCCTGGCGCTGATGGAGGCCGATTCGGAACTGTCGCATCTGCGGCGGATCTGCGACAACGGCGACTTCAAGGTGGAGGCCAACGACATGGGCGCCGTGCGCCTGATCAACGGCCGGCCCTTCGTCGCCGGCCCGCATCTCAACAGTTACAACCCGTCCGCGCTGGAACTGTGGCGCGAGTTCGGCGCGGTGCGCTGGGTGATGCCCATGGAACTGTCGGCGGACACGCTGGCGCAACTGCAGGCCGCCCGCCCGGAAGGCCTGCAGACCGAGGTCTTCGCCTACGGCCACATGCCCCTGTCCTTCTCCGCCCGCTGCTTCACCGCCCGCGCCCACGATCTGCCCAAGGATCGGTGCGAATTCCGCTGCCTCGACTATCCCGAGGGCATGGCGCTCAAGACCCAGGATTCGCAGGAGCTGTTCGTGATCAACGGCATCCAGATGCAGTCGGGCCAGCCCGTCAACCTGCTGGGCGAAGTCCCGCAGATGCGGGAACTGGGCGTGGACGTGCTGCGCATCTCCCCCCGCGCGCACGGTACCGAAACGATCGTCAACGCCTTCGACGCCGCCCGCCGCGGCCAGCCCGTGGATCTCGGTCCCCTGGAACGGGAGGAATGGTGCAACGGGTACTGGTATGGGGATGCGGGGATGAGCAGAAAGGAACTAGGAACTGGGAACTAGGAACTGGGAAAGACGTTGGGTTGGGGTTTTTATTAGGCTTGGGTGGCCTGTTGTGTAGGAGCGGCGCAAGCCGCGACAAGACAGAGCCGAGGGACGAGTAGCGAGGGACGAGATTTTTGAAGCCCGGTCTCCCCGTTTTTTTTCGGCCCTCGTTTCTCGCTACTCGTCCCTGCATGGGTCGCGGCTTGCGCCGCTCCTACCATCAGCCCCACCCATATCGAAGTCATCGCCCTCAGCATTTTCAAGTTCCTGGTCACTGAATGATCGCCTGCACCCGCTGCGCGATCGGCAGCAGCGGTCGGGCGAGGCGGGGGCCGAGGACGGCCTGCAGGTGGGCGGGGAGATCGAACTCCAGCGCATCGAGGAAGTTCTTCAGCAACAGGCCGTCTTCGGTATTGCCCTCCAGGCTCAGCTTGCGGGCGAAGAACAGGGTGTCCGGATCCTCCTCGCGGCGGGCGAGTCTGAGGAAGTTGCGCAGATCGCCGCGAATGTGGATGTCGGGGGCGTCGGCCGAGGCGTCCGGCACCAGCCGGCCGTCGGCGAAGCGGTAGCCGAGCCGGGTGCCGGTGTCCGTGATGGTCAGCCACAGGCGCCGGCCTTCCAGATCACGCAGCCGCCCGGCGGTGGGCACACCCTTGAGGAGTTGATTGCACACGGTTGCCGTCACCCGGCTGTGCACCTTCGCGGGCAGGGCATTGAGCAGCAGTTGCAGGGGCAGAATCGGCGGTTTCATGACCCGCCGAATCTACCGGGTTCGAAACGATGAGATGTTGATCAGGATCAACGGAAAGGATTCATTTCGGGGCAAAAAGCGTGTCTGCCTTGAATGTAGGAGCGGCGCCCTCGCCGCGATCCATGCAGGGATGAGTGACGAGGGACGAGGGAAAACGGGTTGATTGGCTTCGACAACCTCGCCACTCGGCCCTCGTCCCTCGGCACTGTTCATCGCGGCGAGGGCGCCGCTCCTGCATCTACGCGTTCATCGCGTTTGAAAAAAGACTGTCACGCTGTCTGGTAATACAGGTTCTGCGGATGATTCGCCTGGGCGAAGAAGAACCAGCGTTCGGCGATGAGGCCGATGTACTGGATGATGAAGGCGGTGAGCAGGATGCCGCTGTTGTTTTCGTCGATGCCGATCCACAGCAGGATCAGCGGGGCCGGGAAGGCCAGCAGCAGGAACAGCAGCTTCACGGTCTTGAGGAACTGCGGACTCTTGTGGTGGAAGAAGTCGCGGGTGTTGACCGAGCCGCCCATGAAGCCCATGGATTTCTGCTGGATCTGGCTGTGGCGGATGCCGATGGCCGTCTGGATGCTGGACTTGTACTTGATCCGGCCGTTGCGGATCAGGGCGGCCACGCGGGTGACGAAGGCGGCGAGGGTGATGATGGTGGTCCAGCCGCCGTAGAAGTGCACCAGATCCGGGGCGGTCAGGCTGGCGAAGGCGGTGGCCAGGGTGAAGCCGGACATGGTGCCGAGCAGCAGATAGTTGATCACGGTCAGCGGCGAGGCCCATTCCTGCAGGAACTTCACCGCCGCGTAGATCATGCCGGTGCACAGGAACAGGGCAAAGGTGGCGATGGCGCCCAGAGTGCCGACCACCAGGGTCACCTGCAGGCGGGCGCCGGTCTTGCTGGTGAACAGCACCGTGTCCCAGCCGAAGTAGTGCATGAGGCCGTAGAGGAACACCAGGAACATGAGGATCGGCAGGGCGATCACTTCCCGGGACAGCCACGAGGTGCGCCACTGCGCCGCCGCCCGCCAGGCCCGCTCGGGCCGGCCCAGGTGGAAAACCGAGGCGATGAGCCCGGCCACCAGGAAGCCCAGCGCGATCATCGCGCCGGTGCCGTAGAAGGCCACGCTGTCCTCGGACGGCAGCAGCTCCACCGCCGAATAACTCTGCCCGGTAAAGATGGCCAGAAACAGTCCCTGGCCAACCCCGATCAGGGTGGTCAGAAAGATCACCGAAAATGCCGGATGCATGTCGTTCTCCTGAATAGCTCTTTTCGTTGCCGGCGC
>JALVBM010000441.1 GCA_027010665.1 Chromatiales bacterium | reverse complement strand
TCGTCCCTCGTCCCTCGCCACTGGCTGGTAACGCGCTGCGCGCGTTACCAGCTCGTCGAATCGTCCAGCGTCGGCGCATCCACCGGCGCGGCGTGTTCGCGCTGCTCCTTCTTGAGCGGGTTGTCGGCGCGCACCAGTTCGTCCTCGTGGATGCGCAGACGGGTCTTGCGCCGCGGCAGATAGTGGTTGGACGGCTTGGTGCCCCATTCGGGCATCAGCGCGTAACCGCCTTCCTCGCGAATGGCGATGGAGACCTCCGACTGGGGATCGTGCACGTCGCCGAACAGGCGGGCGCTGGTGGGGCAGGCCAGCACGCAGGCAGGCTTGCGCTCCGACTCGGGCAGCGACTCGTCGTAGATCCGGTCCACGCACAGGGTGCACTTCTTCATTACCTTCTGGTGCTCGTCGATCTCGCGCACGCCGTAGGGGCAGGCCCAGGAGCAGTAGCGGCAGCCGATGCACTTGTCGTAGTCCACCAGCACGATGCCGTCCTTGTCGCGCTTGTAGCTGGCGCCGGTGGGGCACACCGGCACGCAGGGCGGATCCTCGCAGTGCAGGCAGCTCTTGGGGAAGTGGACCGTCTCGGTGTTGGGGAACTCGCCCACCTCATAGGTCTGTACCCGGTTGAAGAAGGTGCCGGTCGGGCCGGGGCCGTAGGGATTGTCGTCGCACAGCGGGCCGGCAGAACCGGAGGTGTTCCACTCCTTGCAGGAAGTCACGCAGGCATGGCAGCCCACGCACACGTTCAGATCGATTACCAGTGCCAGTTGGGTCATGAAAAATCGCTCGCAATCAGGTTGCTTGTCCGTCGGATGCGTCCGTCACGCCTCCGGTGATGTTCAGGCCGACTTTTTTGTGAACTTGCCGGCGAAGAAGGCCAGCCACTTCGGCGTGCTGCCGGTGCCCGGCAGGGCCGGCATGGGCTCGAACTGCGGGTAAGTCACCTGAGGTTCGTCGGGCTTGGCCTTGTACACGCGCACCCGCACGTCGTACCAGCCGGCCTGGCCGGTGACCGGGTCCGAGTTGGAGACATGCTCGCCGGCATCGTTGGGCGGCAGCTCTTCGGAGATGAGGTGGTTGAGCAGGAAGCCCTTGTTGGCCTCGTCGGCCTCCGGATCCAGCCGCCAGGCGCCCCGCGACTTGCCGATGGCGTTCCAGGTCCACACGGTGCCCGGTTCCACGGCCTCGGAGAAGCGGCACATGCAGCGCACCTTGCCGTGCATGGACTCCACCCAGATCCAGTCGCCGTCGTTGAAACCGTGTCTGGCGCCCAGGCTGGGATGCACGTACAGATAGTTGTAGGTGTGGATCTGCCGCAGCCAGGCGTTCTGGGAGTCCCAGGAGTGGTACATGGCCATGGGCCGCTGGGTGATGGCGTTGAGCGGATAGCGGTGCTTGTCGGTCAGCGACGACTCCAGCGGCTCGAAGTAGAAGGGCAGCGGATCGAAGTGGGTCTCGATGCGCTGGCGCAGGTGCGCCGGCGGCTGCTTGCCCTTGCGCCTGCCCTGGGCCGCCAGGCGGAACTTCTGCAGCACTTCCGAATAGATGTGGCAGTTGATGGGCTCGTCGTAGCGGGTCAGGCGGTGTTCCTGGGCCCAGCGCAGGTAGCCCTGGTTCCAGTTGCGCATGTACTGGTAGGACTTGGGCAGCTCGTAGTGATAGACGCAGTTGTTCTTCTCGTACATCTCCCACTGGCTGGGATTGGGCTCGCCCTTCATGAACTTCTCGCCGCCCTTGCCGCGCCAGCCGGCCAGGAAGCCGATGCCGGAACCCGGCTCGGTTTCGTAGTTGACGATGAAATCGGGATAGTCGCGGTACTTGCGCGAACCGTCCTCCTTGACGAAGGCCGGCAGTTTCAGGCGCGTGCCCAGTTCGATGAGCACTTCCTGGAAGGGCTTGCACTCGCCCTTGGGCGGCAGCACCGGGATGCGCACCGAGTCCACCGGGCCGTCGAACTCGGAGATGGGCCGGTCGAGCATGGACATCACGTCATGGCGCTCGAGATAGGTGGTGTCGGGCAGGATGAGATCGGCGAAGGCGGTCATCTCCGACTCGAAGGCGTCGGCGACGATGATGAACGGGATCCGGTATTCCCCGTTCTCGTCCCGATCGTTGAGCATCTTCCGGACTTCGTCCGTGTTCATGGTCGAGTTCCAGGCCATGTTGGCCATGAAGATGAACAGGGTGTCGATCGGATAGGGATCCTGGCGCCAGGCATTGGTGATCACGTTGTGCATCAGGCCGTGGGCCGAGAGGGGATACTCCCAGGAGAAGGCCTTGTCGATGCGTACCGGCTCGCCCTGCTCGTCCACGAACAGATCGTTGGGATCGGCGGGCCAGCCCAGGGGCATGCCGGCCAGGGGGGTGTTGGGCTTGACCCCTTCGGGGCCCTTGGGCGTCTTGGCACAGGGCGGGATCGGCCGCGGGAAGGGGGCCTTGTGGCGGAAGCCGCCGGGGCGATCGATGGTGCCAAGGATGGTCATCAGGATCGACAGGGCGCGGATGGTCTGGAAGCCGTTGGAGTGGGCGGCCAGGCCGCGCATGGCGTGGAAGGCCACCGGGTTGCCGGTGATCGTCTCGTGGTCCTTGCCCCACACGTCGGTCCAGGCGATGGGCAGCTCGATCTTCTCGTCGCGGGCCACGATGCCCATTTCGTGGGCCAGGCGGCGAATGGTGTCGGCCGGGATGCCGGTGATGGTGGCCGCCCATTCCGGGGTGTATTCATCCACCCGCTCCTTGAGCAACTGGAACGAAGGCTTGACCGGCGTGCCATCGGGCAGGGTGAATTCCCCGAGCAGGAAGGGATCGGCCTCCTCGGTGAGGGTGGTCACCGGCTGATCGGTGAGGCGATCCCACCACAGCTTGTTCTGGGGATCGAAACAGCCTTCCTCCACTTCCACGTCCTTGCGGCGCACGAACAGGCCGTAGTCGTCGGAGGCCTCGTCCATGTTTACCAGCTCGGCGGCATTGGTGTACCTGACCAGGAAGTCGCGGTCGTAGAGGCCCTGCTTGATCAGCTCGTGGATGATGGCCAGCAGCAGGGCGCCGTCGGTGCCGGGCTTGATGGGCACCCACTCGTCGGCGATGGCCGAATAGCCGGTGCGCACCGGGTTGACGGAGATGAAACGGCCGCCGTTGCGCTTGAATTTCGACAGGGCGATCTTCATCGGGTTGGAATGGTGATCCTCGGCGGTGCCGATCATCACGAACAGCTTGGCGCGGTCCAGATCGGGGCCGCCGAACTCCCAGAAGGAGCCGCCGATGGTGTAGATCATGCCGGTGGCCATGTTCACCGAGCAGAAACCGCCATGAGCGGCATAGTTGGGGGTGCCGAACTGCTTGGCGAACAGGCCGGTCAGGGCCTGCATCTGATCGCGGCCGGTGAACAGGGCGAACTTCTTCGGATCGGTGGCGCGCAGTTTCTTCAGGCGCGTTTCCATGATCTCGAAGGCCTCGTCCCAGGAGATGGGTTCGAACTCGCCGGCGCCGCGCTCGGCGCCTTCCTTGCGCTTGAGCGGCCGGGTCAGGCGGGCCGGGGAATACTGCTTCATGATCCCCGAGGCGCCCTTGGCGCAGATCACGCCCTTGTTCAGGGGATGTTCCGGATTGCCCTGGATGTAGCGGACCTCGCCATCGCGCAGGGTGACGCGGATCCCGCAGCGGCAGGCGCACATGTAGCAGGTGGTGTTCTTGACTTCGTAGCTGCCCTCGGGGGCCGCTTCGGCGACATGGATGTTCGACATTCTCGATGACCTTTGCAAACGGGGGCGCGATTATACGGGTTCCAAATCCGAGCCGCCCAATCAGGTTTTTTAGGCAAATAATAAATTCATTATATGCTTATATATGACGGGCCTGACCATATCCCTTAGGGGAAGGTTGCGGCGAGACGGCGGGCTTGCGGCAATCGCATCGCAAGTCTTTGATAATAGCGGAAAGTTTCCGCATTTCCAGAGTGAGACGAAAATCCCCGTCGACCGGGGCAGCGCAGATCGATTGCGTTGATGATAAAAATACCTTATATCCTGCATATCCTGCGTCACATGCCCGACTTGAGGACGGCTTGCACTTCCCGGGCTGTGGAGGAATCCGGACCGTCATTCAGACCCAACAAGGAATTGTTAGCCATGCCGCATTCGTCTTCTCCTCGCCGCAGCCTGCGGATTCTTCCGGCACTGTTCGCCGGCCTGTTGCTCTGCCAGAGTCTTGCCGCGGCGCCCGAAGCCGGTAACCGGCCCCTGAAGATGGGCTTTTTTCCCATCATCAGCGCCATCGCCCTGTTCAAGCGTTTCGCGCCGCTGGACAGCTATCTCGGGAAGGAACTGCAAAGCGAGATCGTGATGGAGACCGCCCGCGACTTTCCCACCTTCGTGAAGCGAACCGCACAACGGCAATACGACATCGTGGTCACGGCACCCCATTTCGCCCTGCTGGCGGCGGATTCCGGCCAGTATCGGGTCGTCGCCAGCCTGCGCAAGGATCTGGTGGGTTACATCGTGGTCCGCGCAGACAGCCCGATCCGGGACGTGACCGAACTGGCCGGCAAGCGGATCGCCACGCCACCCCGTCCGGCGATCATCACCCAGTCCGGGATGGACTATCTGAATCGCCAACTTGCGCCCCCGGCCACGTTCCTGCCCCACAAGAGTCACAATGCCGCCTATCAGGCCGTGCTCGGGGGAGATGCCGATGCGGCGGTGGTTTCGGTCAATGCGGTGAACAATGCGCTCAGGAAAGGGCTCCCCCTGCGCCGGATCGGCAGCACGCCACCCTTGCCCAACATGGCGGTGCTGGTGGCCACCGATCTCCCGCCGGCGGTCGGCCAGCGTCTGCAACAGGCCCTGGTGGGAATGGACAAAACGCCCGAGGGGCGCGCCGTGCTCAAGTCCATCGGTTTCCCCGGTTTCCGTGCGGCCGACAATGCCGACTACGAACCCACGCGCCCCTATCTGGCGCGGATCGGATTCCTGAAGACAGACGCCAGGACGCCCTGAAACCGCCCGGCGTGGTGCGATGGGATCAGCGGCGGGGCAGCGGCATCCCGGTGTGGCCGGCGGTTGGCATCCGCTTCGCGCGGAGTGATTTCAGGCACAAAAAAACCGGGGCCGAATGGCCCCGGTTTTTCCTCACCCGCCGAGCGATTAACGCTCGCGGGTGGCTCACTTGGCCGAATGGCCGCTGAGCTTGACTTCCACCTTCTCGTCGTCCTTGAGACTGGCGTAGTACGCGCGCAGGATCTCGAGCACCTCGGGACGGGAGAACTTGTCCGAGACCTCTTCGCCTTCCGACAGGGCCTTGCGCAGCTTTGTGCCGGAGAGCAGCAGGCGATCCTCGGCGTCGTGCGGGCAGGTCTTCATGGAAGCCATGCCGTCGCACTTGTAGCACCAGAAGGTCCAGTCGATCTTCAACGGCTGGGTCTCCAGGGCATCCTTCGGGATCTCGTCGAAGATGTGGTGCGCGTCGAAGGGACCGTAGTAGTCGCCCACGCCAGCGTGGTCGCGGCCCACGATCTGGTGCGAGCAGCCGTAGTTCTGGCGGAACAGGGCGTGCAGCAGGGCCTCGCGGGGACCGGCATAGCGCATGTCCAGCGGGTAGCCGGCCTGGATCACGGTGTTGGGGGCGAAGTACTTGTCGATCAGGGTGCCGATCGCCTTGCTGCGCACGCTGGCGGGGATGTCGCCCGGCTTGAGCTTGCCCAGCAGCGAGTGGATCAGCACGCCGTCGAGGGTCTCGATGGCGATCTTGGCCAGGTACTCGTGGGAGCGGTGCATGGGGTTGCGGGTCTGGAAGGCGGCAACCGTGCTCCAGCCGCGCTTCTCGAACTCGGCGCGGGTCTGGGCCGGGGTCATGAACTGATCGCCGTACTCCTCCGGGAAACCGCCCTGGGAGAGCACCTTGATGGGACCGGCCAGGTTCACGTCGCCCTGGGCCATGACCATCTTCACGCCCGGGTGCTCCTCGTCGGTGGTCTTGTAGACCTGCATGCACTCGTGGGCCTTGTCGATGGTGTACTTCTCGGTGAGCTTCATGGTGGCGAGGATCTCGTCACGCTCCGGATCGTAGAGCGCGATCTCGTCGCCTTCCTTGAGGCCATTGGCCGTATCGGTGTCGGTGGAGAGGGTGATGGGAATGGGCCAGAACAGGCCGTTGGCCATCTTCATGCCGTCGCACACGCCTTCCCAGTCGGCGCGGGTCATGAAGCCTTCCAGCGGGGTGAACCCGCCGATGCCCATCATGATGATGTCGCCGGCTTCACGGGAACTGATGGTGACTTTCGGCAGCGAGGCGGCCTTGGCCTTTTCCGCCTCCAGTGCCTCCCCTTCGAGCAGCAGCGGCTTCAGATCGCCGCCGCCATGTGGATTAACTAGCTTGGACATGTGCCCGTCCCTTCTGGTCTGAAATTGAGTGGCTGAGTAGGGTGAACGCGCTCCCCGGGGGAGAGCGGGACGATAACTTAGCCACTTTTCCCCGCAAAAGGAAGGGGCGAAAGGGCAGGAAAACCCTAGTATTACCTTGATAGGTATAAAGCGGATTTATTCGCCATGGCAGGGCCGAGGGCCAAGGAACAAGGGACGAGGTAATCGGGGCCGATCAACCCGTTTTTCCTCGCCCCTAGTCCCTAGTTCCTCGTCCCTGTCAAGCCGCGGCGTATTCTTCCTTGGCCTTGCGGGCGGCCTCGGCTTCCTCGGGACTGTAGGCCGCGCCCTGCCAGAGCATTTCGTAGGCAATCTCCTCGTTGCCGTTCTCGCACAGCTCCAGCACCTTCCTGAACAGCGGCTGGAAGGTTTCGCTCTTGTGCGACTCCTCGTGATCCTCGAAGGAGCGCCAGAAGGTGATGATCAGCGCCTCCCGGCCCTTGAGCGGACTTTCCACAGCCTGACCGACGGTCGATCCCTCGTTGGAGATCATGCCGCTGTTGAGGGCCACGAAACCGCCGATGAAGCCGGTGTCGGAATGGTAGGTCTTGACGTTCTCGCACAGGTACGCGACCCGTTCCTGGAGATCGTCGAGCGTGTATTCGGGTTTCAGGATCACCCGGTTGATGGTGACGACGCCGTCACTGGGAAAGTTCTTGATCAAGCTGGACATGGTATTTCTCCTTTGTTCGTTGACTGTGTTGGCAGTTAATACCTGACTAATATACTCGGATATTAGAATAAATCAATACCACCATAAGTAGAGTTATTGGCAAACGGGAAAGATCTGCCCGGACGGTTCCGGAAATGGGGATTCAGGTAAGCGAGTACTTACATCGATTGCCAGATCTCGCGGATCCGGTCGGGCAGGCCCATGGGATCGAACGGTTTGGTGACGACGTCGATGACCTGCTCATGGGTCTTGAGGTCCTCGATTTCCTCGGGCCGGATCTTGGCGGTCATGAAGATGGCCGGAACCTCGGCCAGGGCGGGAATGTCGCGCAGGGCGCGCAGGGTGTCCGGACCGTCCATGCCCGGCATCATCACGTCCAGGATCAGCAGATCGGGGGCGAACGCCTCGGCCTCGCGGATGGCCTCCGGTCCGCTGCTGCAGATCGTCACGGTGAAGCCGCCGACCGCCTCGAGGGCGAGTCGGGCCACGGCCTGGATGTCCGGATCATCCTCCACGTAGAGAATGCGCTGAAGTTCGGCGCCCATGGCTTGAGGATAGTCCCGAACGGGGCAGGGGAAAAGGCCGGCGCCCATGGCGCCGGCCCGCGGCCGTTCAGCGCAGGAACAGGAACAGCGAACCGTTGCCGCGCTGGATGTTGAGCAGCAGGCTGCGCCGGCCCTTGACCACCTGTTCGAGGTCGGCGAGGCTGGACACCGGCTTGCGATTGGCGGCGACGATGATGTCGCCCTTGCGCAGGCCGGCGCGCCAGGCCGGGCTGCCCGGCACCACCTCGGCCACCAGCACGCCCTCGATCTTGCCATACCAGGGGCTGTTCTCCTGGATGTCGCTCAGCACGGCGCCGGCCAGATAGGGATTGAGTTCCTCGCCCTCGAGATGACTCAGGGCCGGTTTGGCGACCGTGGCCGACAGGTGCAGGGTCTTGCCGTCGCGCACCACCTTCATGCGCACCTTGTCGCCCACCCGCAGCAGGCCGATGGCGTTGCGCAGATCCGTGGCATTGCGGATGGGTCGGCCATTGACCTCGGTGACGATGTCGCCGGGCTTGAGGCCGGCCTTCTGGGCGGCCGAGCCGGGTTCCACGCTGGTGACGATGGCCCCCTTGCGGAAGGGAATGTTGAAGGCCTGGGCCAGTTCCGGGGTGAGATCCTGGGCAGAGGCACCGAGCCGGCCGCGCTGGATCTTGCCGTACTTGACCAGTTGCTGCATCACGTTCCAGGCCATGTTGATGGGAATGGCGAAACCGATGCCGATGTTGCCGCCACTCTGGGAGAGAATGGCGGCATTGATGCCGATGAGCTGGCCGCGCAGGTTGACCAGGGCGCCGCCGGAGTTGCCGGGGTTGATGGAGGCATCGGTCTGGATGAAGTCCTCATAGCCCTCGATGCCCAGGCCGGAGCGGCCCTTGGCCGAGACGATGCCGGAGGTCACGGTCTGGCCGAGACCGAAGGGATTGCCGATGGCCACCACGAAGTCGCCGACCCGCACCTTGTCGGAATCGGCACGGGGAATGGCCACCAGCTTGCGGGCCTTGATCTGGATGACGGCCACGTCGGTCTCCGGATCCGTGCCGATCAGTCTGGCCTTGTGGGTCTCGCCGTTGCGCAGCGTGACCGTGATTTCGTCGGCGTTGGCGATGACGTGATTGTTGGTGATGATGTAGCCGTTCTTTGCGTCCACGATCACGCCGGAGCCGAGGCTCTGGGTCTGGCGCTCGCGCGGCATGTCGGGCAGATCGAAGAAGCGGCGGAAGAAGGGATCGCTGAGCAGGGGATTCTCCTGCACGCGGATCTTGCCGGTGGTGGCGATGTTGACCACGGCCGGCGTGACCTTCTCGAGCATCGGCGCGATGGTGGGGACTTCCTCGCCCTGGCTGTCGAACAGGGGGAAGCCGGCGCTGGCCGGGCCCGCGGCGAGCAGCAACAGGCCGCTCAGCAGAAAGGGCAGAATACGGGACATGGGCGATTTTCCTTTTGTTCTTGCGGGATGAAACGCGACACGGGACGTGTGCCGTCCCGTGTCGCGGATTTGGAACCTGCCGGCGGCCGGAAGTTCAGCCGGCCACTTCGATGCGGCGGCTGCGCGCGGCGGTGGTCTTGGGCAGCGTCACGGTCAGCACGCCCCGGCGATAGCGGGCCTTTGCCCGGGACTCGTCCACCGGGGCCGGCAGGGGGATGAGGCGCTCGAAGGCGCCGTAGGCGCATTCCAATATATAGAACCGGCCTTCCTGCTGTTCCCGTTCGGCGCGCTTCTCGCCGCGGACCACCAGCATGTCGTCCACCACGCTGATGTCGAAGTCCTCGCGATCCATGCCGGGGACCTCCAGGCGCACGATCACGTCGTTGCCCCGTTCCTCCACTTCCGCGGACAGCAGGCTCCAGCGGGCGCCGGCGAGGGCGGCCTGATCCGCGGGCGTCTCGACCCGGCCCGCGCGCACCGGTGTGAATCGGGTCAGGGCCCGGGAGGCCCGGTCGCGCAGGTGCTGCCAGCCCTCGCTGATATTGTGCGCCATCTGCTGCAGGCCGTCACGGAACTGTTCCAGCGTGCTCATGTCGTTCTCCTCCGGTCGGGTGTCTGTCGGAAAAGAAAAACCCCGCTCCCGGATCCGGGAACGGGGTTTCGTCTGGGGGATTACGCCTCGACTTCGATCTTGCGGGGCTGCACCTTTTCCTGCTTGGGAATGGTGATCTCCAGCACGCCGTTCTTGCTCTTGGCGCTGATCTTCTCGGCATCGGCCGTGTCGGGCAGGGTGAAGCGGCGATAGAAGGTGCCGCGTACCCGTTCGATACGCTTGTAGCCTTCCTTCTCCTCTTCCTTCTCCTCCTTGCGCTCGCCGCGAATGGTGAGCACGCCATTCTCCATGTTCACCTCGATGTCCTTGGGATCGACGCCCGGAACATCGGCGGTGATGATGAAGGCCTTGTCGGTCTCCCGGATGTCCACGGCCGGGACCCAGTCGGCGGCCGTGACCATGCCGCTGCTGGGCTGCTCGGTCTCGAACAGCCGGTCCATCTCGCGCCGGAGCTGGTTGAGAATGTTCATCGGTTCATAGGTTACCAGTGCCATGGTTGTCTCCTCCTTTCGATTCGGAAATTCGTTTCGTCGGTCCGGTATCGCCGGAAGGCGACACCCTCGAAACTTCGTTGCCTGCGATATGGGGCCCGTTTGCGCGGCTTCAAGGGGGCAGCCCAAGAGTGCGAAAAAGCCGGTTTTTGCCTTGACGTGAGTGAGTCCTAACAGGTGAAAAGGCGAAAAATCGGGAATATTAGCAACACAATATATTGTGCCTGAATTTGATGGGGTCTTTCATGAAAAATACATGGCATAAATGTGGGTAAACAGTCATGTCATTGAAATCGTTGGGTAATATGGCTTTCGTCATGACGACGATTCATGTTGACACTCGTGCGGCCAGGGCCTAAGCTTTTCGACCAACACAATATCTTGTGTTGACGAAGAACGACCGGCCCGGATTGCCCTTCCGCTCCTGCGGAATCCAGGGTCGGCACGGGAGGAACGCCCCCGCTCCCCTCGCCATGGCCAAGAACAAGATCCATCCACGGAGGAACGCCCCGATCATGAGCGCCCGACTGCACGCCGTCATCACCGACCAGGCCGAGATTCCGTTCCAGGAAGCCTCCCTCGACATCTGGGACAAGAAATACCGCCTCAAGAGCAAGACCGGCGAAATCATCGACCACACCATCGACGACACCTACAAGCGCGTGGCCCGCGCCCTGGCCGAAGTGGAGGCCGAGGACCAGCGCGAGCACTGGTACGAACAGTTCCTGTGGGCCCTGCGCCACGGCGCCATCCCCGCCGGCCGCATCACGTCCAACGCCGGCGCCCTGGCCCACAAGCCCGCCACCTCCACCATCAACTGCACCGTCTCCGGCACCATCCACGATTCCATGAACGGCATCCTCGAGAAGGTCCACGAGGCGGGCCTGACCCTCAAGGCCGGCTGCGGCATCGGCTACGAGTTCTCCACCCTGCGGCCGAAGGGCGCCTACGTCTCCGGCGCCGGCGCCTACACCTCCGGGCCGCTGTCGTTCATGGACATCTACGACAAGATGTGTTTCACCGTCTCCTCCGCCGGCGGCCGCCGCGGCGCGCAGATGGCCACCTTCGACGTGGGCCACCCCGACGTGATGGACTTCATCCGCGCCAAGCGCGAGGACGGCCGCCTGCGCCAGTTCAACCTCTCCCTGCTGGTGACCGACGAATTCATGCAGGCGGTCAAGCAGGATGCCGAATGGAAACTGGCCTTCCCGCTCAACGAGCAGGAAGTGGACGAGGCCAGCATCGATCTGGACGATCCCGAACAGGTCATCTGGCGCGAATGGCCCACCAGCGAGGGCTACGTGCGCAACGCGCAGGGGCTGGTGGCCTGCCGGGTCTACAGGACCATCAAGGCCCGCCGCCTGTGGGATCTGATCATGTCTTCCACCTACGACTTCGCCGAGCCGGGGTTCATCCTCATCGACAAGGTCAACGAGATGAACAACAACTGGTTCTGCGAGAACATCCGCGCCACCAACCCCTGTGGCGAACAGCCGCTGCCGCCCTATGGCTCCTGCCTGCTCGGCTCGGTGAACCTGACCAAGTTCGTGCGCGATCCCTTCACCGAGCAGGCGCGTTTCGACTGGGACGAGTTCCGCAAGGTGGTCAACATCTTCACCCGCATGCTCGACAACGTGGTGGAGATCAACGGCCTGCCGCTGGAAGGCCAGCGCAACGAAATCCTCAGCAAGCGCCGCCACGGCATGGGCTTCCTGGGGCTCGGCTCCACCCTGACCATGCTGCGCAAGCGCTATGGCGATCCCGACTCGGTGGCCTTCACCGAACAGGTCAGCCGCGAACTGGCGCTGGAAGGCTGGCGCGCCGCCCTGGATCTGGCGAAGGAGAAGGGCCCGGCGCCGATCATGGAACAGGAATTCACCGTCACCGCCGACATGCTGCGCCGCCGGCCGGAGCTGCGCCGCGACGGTTACCGGGAAGGCGACAGGATCCCCGGCAAGGTGCTGCACGCCCGCTACAGCCGCTACATGCAGCAGGTGGCCGAGCAGGAACCGGAACTGGTGGCCGAGCTGGCCGAGGTGGGCGCGCGCTTCACCCATCACAGCTCCATCGCCCCCACCGGCACCATCTCCCTGTCGCTGGCCAACAACGCCAGCAACGGCATCGAGCCGAGCTTCGCCCATCACTATTCCCGCAACGTGATCCGCGAGGGCCGCAAGACCAAGGAGAAGGTGGACGTCTACTCCTTCGAGCTGCTGGCCTATCGCGAGCTGGTCAACCCGAAGGCCATGCCCTACGCCGAAGACGAGGACGCGAAGCTGCCCGACTACTTCATCGCCGCCGACGACGTGACGCCCAAGCAACACGTGGACATCCAGGCCGCGGCCCAGAAGTGGGTGGACTCCTCCATCTCCAAGACCGCCAACGTGCCCACCGACTACCCCTTCGAGGACTTCAAGGACATCTACCTGTACGCCTACGAACAGGGCCTCAAGGGCTGCACCACCTTCCGCTTCAACCCGGAAGTGTTCCAGGGCGTACTGGTCAAGGAACAGGATCTGGAGAACACCACCTACCGCTTCACCCTCGAGAACGGCGAGGTGATCGAAGTGAAGGGCAACGAGGAGATCGAATACGACGGCGAAATCCACACCGCCGCCAACCTCTTCGACGCCATCAAGGAAGGCTATTACGGCAAATTCTGAGTACGAACAAACAACGGCCCGGGACGGGCCGGGCCAACCCCCTCGGCCCTCGTCCCTCGCCACGGATACCTGAACCGGAGGTTCACCCATGCCCATCAAGATCGAAAGCAAAATCGTCGGCTACGAAGTCGTGAAGGAAGACGAGGACGACCAGGCGGCCGAAGCGGCCCTGGCCGCCGTCAAGGAAAAGGAAAAGGACGAAGCGAGCAATGTCGTGCAGATGCACGAGAAGATCGAGCGCCCGGAGATGCTGCTCGGCTCCACCTACAAGGTGAAGACGCCGCTGTCCGAGCACGCCCTGTACATCACCATCAACGACGTGGTCCTCAACCCGGGCACCGAGAACGAGCTGCGCCGGCCCTTCGAGATCTTCATCAACTCCAAGAACATGGATCACTTCCAGTGGATCGTCGCCCTCACGCGGATCATCTCTGCCGTGTTCCGCAAGGGCGGGGACGTCACCTTCCTGGTGGACGAGCTGCGTTCCGTGTTCGATCCCCGCGGCGGCTACTTCAAGAAGGGCGGCAAGTACATGCCCTCGCTGGTGGCCGAGATCGGCGACGCCATCGAATGCCACCTGCGCATGATCGGCCTGCTCAAGGACGACGGCCTCGACGAGCACCAGAAGCAGCTCATCGCCGAAAAGAAGGCCC
>JALVBM010000440.1 GCA_027010665.1 Chromatiales bacterium | reverse complement strand
ATCCACCACGGGTTCACGTGGGCGAACAGGGCTTCCAGCACCAGGCCCACCAGCAGCAACTGGATGGTGGTGCGCAGGGCAGCGATCAGCAGCCGGGGCGCGATCCCCAGGCGCGCCCAGACGGATACCCCGGCCAGCGCCAGGATCAGTCCGGCCGCCAGCGCTAGATCCAGCGCGGTCAGGTGTATCAGGCTCATGCCGTGGTCTCCCGCACGGTTCCGTCTTCAAGGATCAGCACCCGATCGGCCAGCCGTGCCCGCTGGTCGCGGTCGTGACTGACCCACAACACCGGCGCCCGATGCCGCTGGCGATAGTCGCGCAACAGGTCTTCCACCCGTGCGACGCTGTCGGGATCGAGGCTGGCGGTCGGCTCGTCCAGCAGCAGGGCACGCGGTGCGTTGGCCAGCAGGCGCAGCAGGGCCAGGCGCTGACGCTCGCCGGTGGACAGCCGGCCGATGTCCCAGTCCAGCACGTCGGGCGCAAAGCCCAGCGCCGCGAACGCCTCCCGATCCGGATCGTCGAAATGGTCGCCGACCCGATCCGCCCACCAGAAACTCTCCGCCGGCAGGTAACCCACCTGCCGGCGCCACGCGGTCGGCTTCATGTGGCTGCACCATTGATCGTCGAGACGGACGTCGCCCCGATGGGGGATCAGATCGGCAATGGCCCGCAACAGGATGGTCTTGCCGGCGCCGGACGGGCCCGTGAGACACACGCACTCCCCGGCGCCGACCGTGAAGCTGGCCGGCTGCAGATGCAGGGCGCAAAGGGATTCGACCGCAAGCAGGCTCAAGAGAGGTTTCCGGTGGCAAGGGAGGCGCATTATAACGGCATCACCGCGGGCGCAGCGCGCCACCGGCAAACCTTACCGACGCCCATACGAAAACGGGCGCCCGAAGGCGCCCGTTTCGTCTTCCCTGATGACTCGCCTTACAGGCCGGAGCCCTTCGGGCCGGTGAACTCGGGGTAGGCTTCCAGGCCACACTCGCCGATGTCCACGCCTTCGAACTCTTCCTCTTCGCTCACACGAATGCCCATCACGGCCTTGATGATCAGCCAGACGATGAAGCTGGTGATGAAGGTCCAGGCGAAGATGACCACCAGACCCAGCAGCTGGGCGCTGAAGGTCGCATCGCTGTTGGTGATGGCCACGGCAATCAGTCCCCACATGCCGACCACGCCGTGCACGGAAATGGCGCCGACCGGATCGTCGATGCGCAGCTTGTCCAGGGTGATGATGGAGAACACCACCAGGATGCCGCCGACCACGCCCACCAGGGTGGAGGCCTCGGGCGACGGCGCCAGCGGCTCGGCGGTGATGGCCACGAGGCCTGCCAGGGCGCCGTTGAGGGCCATGGTGAGGTCGGCCTTGCCGAACAGCAGGCGGGCGGTGATCAGCGCAGCGACCACGCCACCGGCGGCGGCCATGTTGGTGTTGACGAACACCTTGGCCACGGCGTTGGCTTCACCCACGTTGGAGAGAATCAGCTCGGAACCGCCGTTGAAGCCGAACCAGCCCAGCCACAGGATGAAGGTCCCGATGGTGGCCAGCGGCAGATTGGCACCCGGGATGGGCTTGACCTCGCCGTTGGGGCCGTACTTGCCCTTGCGCGGGCCGAGCAGCAGGACACCGGCCAGGGCCGCGGCGGCACCGCACAGGTGCACCACGCCGGAACCGGCGAAGTCGTTGAAGCCGGCCGCGTCGAGGAAACCGCCACCCCACTTCCAGTAGCCCTGCACCGGATAGATGAAGCCGGTCATGACGATGGCGAACAGCAGGAAGGCCCACAGCTTCATCCGCTCGGCCACGGCGCCGGAGACGATGGACATGGCGGTGGCCACGAACACCATCTGGAAGAAGAAGT
>JALVBM010000439.1 GCA_027010665.1 Chromatiales bacterium | reverse complement strand
CCCCAGCGGCGCAGCTCCACGTTGTCGTTCTCGTCCCGGCCGTCGGGCGTTTGCGCGTCGGGCAGGTTGGGCAGGCCGCCGAGCAGTTCGTCCAGTTCCTTCTGCACCAGCGCCAGTTCCTCTTCGGCCACCTTGAGCTGTTCGCCCAGGGCCGACACCTCGGCCAGGATGGCGCTGGCGTCCTCCCCTTTGGCCTTGGCCTGGCCGATGGCCTTCGAGCGGGTCTTGCGTTCGTTCTGCAGGTTCTGCACCCGCACCTGCAGGGTCTTGCGCTGTTCGTCCAGAGCGCGAAAGCGGTCCACGTCGAAGTCGAAGCCCCGGCGGGCCAGTTGTTCGCGGACGAATTCGGGATCGCTGCGCAGAAGTTTGGGATCGAGCATGGTGTCGTTCTCGTGGTCAGGCGTTGACGCGGGCCGGCCAGGTGACGATGTGGCCGGGCTTGATGTGTTCGTTCAGGTGCGCGACGATGGTTTCGATCTTGGCCGGCTCGTCGAAGAATTCCAGCACCAGCGGCAGATCCAGGGCCAGATCGATGAGGCCGGCGTCGTGGATGGTACCCGAGTCGCCATAGCCGGCGATGCCGCGAAACACGGTCACGCCGCGTAGCTTTTCCCACTTCTGCAGACGCTTGAGCAGGCTCTTGAGCTGGGTTTCGCCTTCGGTCAGATAGACCCGGACCATGGTCACTTCGGTGCTGTTCATAGTTCTCTCCCGAGCAGGACGCCGATCCAGGCGGCGAGAATGCAGACCACCACGCTGATCACCACGTTGGCGGCGGCACGCAACAGGGCGCCCTCTTCCAGCAGGTTGAGGGTTTCGATGGAAAATGTCGAGAAGGTGGTGAAGGCGCCCAGGAAGCCGACCAGCAGCCCGGCCCGCCATTCGGCGCCGAGCGTGGCGCGCTCGATGAGCAGGATGTAGAGAAAGCCCATCAGCAGCGATCCGAGCACGTTGACGGCCAGGGTGCCGTAGGGGAAGTCGCGTCCCGCCAGCTGGTAGATGCCGGTGGACGTCAGGAATCGCGCCACGGCACCCACGGCGCCGCCCAGGGCAATGGCCAGCAGATGATTCAAGCGGGACCGTCCTTCTCGTTCATTTCTTCTTTTCGGCCTTCGCGTCCAGTTCGCGCAGGTGGGCCAGCTTTTCGGCGATCTTCAGTTCCAGACCACGGGGCACGGGGTCGTAGTAGTGCCGCTCGCCGACTTCTTCCGGAAAGTAGCTCTCGCCCGCGGCGTAGGCCTCCGGCTCGTCGTGGGCGTAGCGGTAGCGCTTGCCGTAGCCGAGTTCCTTCATCAGTTTTGTCGGCGCGTTGCGCAGGTGCAGCGGGACTTCCGCCGAGCCGTGCTGTTTGACGTCGGCCATGGCCGCGTTGAAGGCCTTGTAGACGGCGTTGCTCTTGGCCGCGCAGGCCATGTAGACCACCGCCTGGGCGATGGCCAGTTCGCCTTCGGGGCTGCCCAGGCGTTCCTGCACGTCCCAGGCCTCCAGGGCCAGGGTCAGGGCGCGGGGATCGGCATTACCGATGTCCTCGCTGGCCATGCGCACCACGCGGCGCGCAATATACAGGGGGTCGCAGCCGCCGTCGAGCATCCGCGCCAGCCAGTAGAGGGCGGCATCGGGCGAGGAGCCGCGCACCGACTTGTGCAGGGCCGAGATCTGATCGTAGAAGGCCTCGCCCTGCTTGTCGAAACGGCGCAGGCCGGTATTCAGCACCTCCTCCAGGGTTTCGGGCGCGATGCGGGTGACGCCATCGCTTTCCTCGCCCAGATCCGCGGCGATTTCCAGCAGGTTGAGCGCCCGACGGGCGTCGCCGTCGGCCACCTGCGCCAGTCTGGTCCGGACTTCCGGATCCAGCTCGATGTTGCGA
>JALVBM010000438.1 GCA_027010665.1 Chromatiales bacterium | reverse complement strand
CGGCCAGATGACCGAGCACGTCGTGGGCCTCACGCACGACGATGGCGGTGCCGAACCAGCCGCCGAAGACCATCTGATCCACGGTCAGGGCGCCGATCACCAGCGACGGGATGGCCAGCAGGATCAGCGGCACGGTGACCACCGGCGGTGTCTCGTGCAGATGGGCGCGGGTGTGTTCATCCATGCGCGGCTCGCCGTGGAAGACCATGAAATAGAGCCGGAAACTGTACAGGGCGGTGACGAACACGCCGGCCACCACGGCCAGATAGGCATAGCCGGATCCCCAGATGTGGGAGGCCGCCACCGCCTCGATGATGGAATCCTTGGAATAGAAGCCGGAGAAGCCGGGCGTGCCGATCAGCGCCAGGTTGCCGATCAGGAAGGTGATCCAGGTGATGGGCATGTAGCGGTAGAGGCCGCCCATCTTGCGCATGTCCTGCTCGTGGTGCATGGCGATGATCACCGAACCGGCGCCGAGGAACAGCAGGGCCTTGAAGAAGGCATGGGTCATCAGGTGGAAGATGCCCGCGGCATAGGCCGACACGCCCAGGGCCACGGTCATGTAGCCGAGCTGGGAGAGGGTCGAATAGGCGATGACCCGCTTGATGTCGTTCTGCACCAGACCCAGCAGGCCCATGAAGAAGGCGGTGGTGGCGCCGATCACCAGCACCGTGGACAGCGCCGTCTCCGACAGTTCGAACAGGGGCGACATGCGCGCCACCATGAAGATCCCGGCGGTGACCATGGTGGCGGCGTGGATCAGGGCCGAGATGGGGGTCGGGCCTTCCATGGAGTCGGGCAGCCACACATGCAACGGCACCTGGGCCGACTTGCCCATGGCGCCGACGAACAGCAGCAGGCAGATGACCGTGATCACCTCCCATTCGTGGCCGGCGAGGATTTCGAAGTGCTGCCCCACCACCGCCGGGGCGCGTTCGAAGACGGTGGCGTAGTCCATGCTGCCGAAGACCATCAGTACCGCGGCGATGCCGAGCAGGAAGCCGAAGTCGCCCACGCGGTTGACCAGGAAGGCCTTGAGGTTGGCGTAGATGGCCGTGGGCCGCTTGTACCAGAAGCCGATGAGCAGGTAGGAAACCAGGCCCACTGCTTCCCAGCCGAAGAACAGCTGCATGAAGTTGTTGGCCATCACCAGCATCAGCATGGAGAAGGTGAACAGCGAGATGTAGCTGAAGAAGCGGGTGTAGCCGGGATCGTCGTGCATGTAGCCGATGGTGTAGATGTGCACCATCAGCGAGACGAAGGTGACCACCACCATCATCAGCACCGTGAGGCGGTCGATGAGGAAACCGACGTCGAAGCGGATGCCCTCGCTCGCCAGCCAGGTGTACACCGGGCCGTTGAAGGGTTCGGCGCCGTCGAACACCAAGGCCTTGAACAGCACGGCCGAGAGCACGAAGGCGATGGTCACGCCAATGATGGTGACCCAGTGGGAGCCCTTGCGCCCCAGATAGGAGCCGAACAGCCCGGCCAGGGCCGCGCCGATCAGGGGCGCCAGCACGATCCAGATGGCGATGAGTTTGATGTCGTCTGCGCTCACGTCGTCAGCCCTTCAGGGAATCCAGATCGTCCACGTTGATGGTCTGCCGGTTGCGGAACAGCACCACCAGGATGGCCAGCCCGATGGCCGCCTCGGCCGCCGCCACCGTCAGGATAAAGAACACGAACACCTGTCCGGCCGTGTCCTGCAGGAAATGGGCGAAGGCGATGAAGTTCATGTTCACCGCCAGCAGCATCAGCTCGATGGACATGAGCAGGATGATCACGTTCTTCCGGTTGAGGAAGATGCCGGCGATGCTCAGGGCGAACAGGATGGCCCCCAGGATCAGCACGTCGTTGAGGGTGATCATTTCGGCTCCTCCGGCGGCATGTCGATCATGCGGATGCGATCCCGGCGGCGCACGGCGATCTGTTCGCCCGGCGTCTGGTACTTGACCCCGGTCCGCCGGCGCAGGGTCAGGGCGATGGCGGCGACGATGGCCACCAGCAGGATCACCGCGGCGATCTCGAAGGGATAGACGTACACCGTATACAGCAGGCGGCCGAGATCCCGGGTGTTGTTGGCCTCGGCCGGGGCCGGCGGCGGCACCGGCACGCTGGCGAACCAGTCGCTGCCCACCAGCATGATCAGCATCACGGCAAAGGCCACGGCCACGGCGACGCCCACCGGCAGATAGCGCACGAAGCCCTCGCGCAGCTGGGCCAGGTTGATGTCCAGCATCATCACCACGAACAGGAACAGCACCATCACCGCGCCCACGTAGACCAGCACCAGCACGATGGCCAGGAACTCGGCCTCCATCAGCAGCCAGATGGCGGCGCTGGTGAAGAAGGTGAACACCAGGAACAGCGCGGCCTTGACCGGGTTGCGCACGGTGATCACCATCAGCGCACCGTACACGGTGAGGGCGGCGAACAGATAGAAGAGGATTTTTTCGGTTCCCATGTTCGGCGTGTCCGGTCAGCGGTAGGGGGCGTCCTGTTTGCGGGCGGCGGCGATCTGCGCCTCGTACTTGTCGCCCACGGCCAGCAGGCGATCCTTGGTCATGTACAGATCCCCGCGCTCCTCGCCGTGGTATTCGAAGATGTGGGTCTCGACGATGGAGTCCACGGGACAGGATTCCTCGCAGAAACCGCAGAAGATGCACTTGGTCAGATCGATGTCGTAGCGGGTGGTGCGGCGGGTGCCGTCCGCCCGCTCCTCGGCCTCGATGGTGATGGCCAGGGCCGGACAGATGGCCTCGCACAGCTTGCAGGCGATGCAGCGCTCCTCGCCGTTGGGATAGCGGCGCAGGGCGTGCAGGCCGCGGAAACGGGGCGAGAGCGGTGTCTTCTCCTCCGGATACTGCAGGGTGAACTTGCGCGCGAAGAAGTAGCGGCCGGTCACCGACAGGCCCTTGAACAGTTCCAGCAGGAACAGGCTCTTCAGAAAACGGGCGAATGCGGTCATGGTCTCCTCCTAGGCCCCGTCGAACCAGGGTGGCAGGCCGGCGAGGATCATGACCCCGACCACCAGCAGCCAGACGATGGTGATGGGGATGAAGATCTTCCAGCCCAGGCGCATGATCTGATCGTAGCGGTAGCGCGGGAAGGTGGCGCGGAACCACAGGAACAGGTACAGGAAGAAGGCGGTCTTGATGATCAGCCAGTGAATGCCGCCGTCGAGCAGGGCCCCCAGCACCGGCACGTCGAAGGCGCTTTGCGGCAGCACGCCCTGCAGGGGCGAGAGCCAGCCGCCGAGGAACATCAGCGCGGTGAGGGCCGAAACCAGAATCATGTTGGCGTACTCGGCGAGGAAGAACACGGCAAAGGCCATGCCCGAGTACTCCACGTGGAAGCCGGCGACGATTTCCGACTCGCCCTCGGCCACGTCGAAGGGCGCGCGGTTGGTCTCGGCCACGGCCGAGACGAAATAGATGACGAACAGCGGCAGCAGCGGCAGCCAGAACCAGTGCAGGATGCTGCCTTCCTGGGCGCGGACGATCTCGCCGAGGTTGAGGGAGCCGCCGGCCATGAGCACGCCCACCAGGGCAAAGCCCATGGCAATCTCGTAGGAGACGATCTGCGCGCCGGAACGCATGGCGCCGAGCAGCGCGTACTTGGAGTTGGAGGCCCAGCCGGCGATGATCACGCCATACACGCCGATGGAGGTGACTGCCAGCACGTAGAGCAGGCCGGCGTTGATGTCGGCCAGCACCAGATGGGCGTCGAAGGGAATCACCGCCCAGGCGGCCAGCGCCGGGCCGATGGACAGCACCGGCGCCAGCAGGAACAGGCCCTTGTTGGCGCCGGAGGGGATGACGATCTCCTTGAACATCAGCTTCACGGCGTCGGCGATGGGCTGGCCGAGGCCCCACAGCCGGTGGCCGAAGAAGCCGACCCGGTTCGGTCCCATGCGGATCTGCATGGCGCCGATCACCTTGCGCTCGGCATAGGTGAGATAGGCCACGCAGAGCATCAGCGGCAGCACGATGGCGATGATCTGCAGCAGGATGACGATCACCGTCTGCACCCCGAGCGGGACCGCGTTCCAGAGTTCGACCAGCCACTCGATCATGCCGTCACCTTCTGCAGTTCAACGGGTCCATAGGCCGGCCCCAGCGAATCGCTGCCCGCCACCGCCTGGGGGATGAACACGCAGCCATCGGGCACGCCCTCGTCGATGACCAGCGGCAGGGTCACCGTGTGGCCGCCCTGGCGGGCCTGTACCGTATCCGCCTCGGACAGCCCGAGACGCGCCGCCGTGGCCCGGTTCAGGTAGAAGGCGCCGACGATGCGATCGGTGGTCTCCTGCAGGGGCGTCGCCCGCCGCACCACCGGATCGATGGCGTAGATGGGCAGGTGACCGATGCGGTACAGCGCCTCTCCGGCCTCGCCCAGCGTGGCCGGCGCCCGCCAGGGGGAACGGGTATCGAGCGGCGTCTCGCCGACCTTGCCGCGCAGCTCGTCGCGCACTTCCTCGACCGTGTTCTGTTCGAAGCCGTCCAGTTTCAGCAGATTGCCGAACACCCGCAGCACCTTCCAGGCGGGACGCGCCTCGGCCCAGGGCCGCACGGCGCCGCGATACGTCTGCCAGGTGCCTTCGCCGTTGACGAAGGTGCCGCCGGTCTCGTGGAACAGGCCCACCGGCAGGATCACGTCGGCGTAGCGGCGCATGGCCGGCGTGTCGTAGCCGTTGAGGACCACCACGAAGTCGGCGTGCCCGAGGGTTTCGGCCGCTGCGCCGGGATCGGCGCTGTCGAATTCGGGCTCGATGCCGAGCAGGATCAGGCCACGGGCCTCGCCGGCGAACATCCGACCGGCGTCGTATCCCGGTTCGGCCAACGGCTCGCCGCCCACGCCGCGATGGGGCCGGCAGCCGGCCAGGGCCAGGCCCACGGCATTGGCCCCGTCGGCCAGCCACCCAAGAGTGGCACCGGCCTGCTCGGCGATGACGTTGGCCAGGGCGCGCAGCTCGGCCAGGTTGGGCTGGCTCATGGCCTGCAGGCCGATGAACACCGCGCTCTTCTCGCCCTCGAACAGATCGGTGGCAATGCGCCGGTGGCTCTCGTGCACGTTCACGTTCTCGAGCAGCCTCTCCAGCCCCTCGGGCGCCGGCTTGCCGGAAAGCACCAGCAGGGCCTTGGCGATGGCCGCGAGCTGTTCGGGCATCTCGCGCGGATCGTGGACCAGGTGCTCGGCCAGCGGGAAGTTGAATTCGTAGTCCAGCGGATTGAGGGCCGAGATGCGCGCGCCGCGCAGGCTGGCCTTGCGCAGGCGATGGCCCAGCAGCGGCTGGTCCTTGCGCGTCCAGGAACCGATCAGCAGGGCCGCGTTCAGGTTCTCGATCTCGGCGATGGACAGGCCGAGGGCCGGTGCCACGGGTTCGCAATCCGGCTCGCGGAAATCGAGCTGGCGCAGGCGATAGTCGATGCTGTTGCTGCCGAGGCCGCGCACCAGTTTCTGCAGCAGGTAGCCCTCCTCCACCGAGGCGCTGGGCGAGAGCAGCGCGCCGATGCGCCCGGCGCCGTATTTCTCGCGCACCCGCTCGAGGCCTTCGGCAGCATAGGCAAGGGCGGTCTCCCAGTCCACTTCCTTCCAGTCGTCGCCCTGCTTGATCAGCGGGCGGGCGGCGCGGTCGTCGCTGTACAGACCGGGATAACTGAAGCGATCGCGGTCGGAAATCCAGGTTTCGTTGATGGCCTCGTTCTCGCGCGGCACCACGCGCATCACCTCGTTGCGGCGCACGTGAAATTCGATGTTGGAGCCGATGCCGTCGTGGGCGGCGATGCCCGGGTAGTGGGTCAGCTCCCAGGGACGGGCCTTGAAACGGAAGGGCTTGGAGGTGAGCGCGCCCACCGGGCACAGATCGATGACGTTGCCCGACAGTTCGGAGGTGACCGCCCGCGCCACGTAGGTGCCGATCCGGGTGTGTTCGCCGCGGCCCACCGCGCCCAGTTCCTGGATGCCGGCGATCTCCTGGCCGAAGCGCACGCAGCGGGTGCAGTGGATGCAGCGGGTCATGCCGGTGGCGATGAGCGGGCCGATGTCGGGATCGGGCACCACGCGCTTGTTCTCGGTAAAGCGGGAGACGTCCTTGCCGTAGCCCATGGCCAGATCCTGCAGATCGCACTCGCCGCCCTGATCGCAGATGGGGCAGTCGAGCGGATGGTTGATGAGCAGGAATTCCATGACGCTCTTCTGGGCGTCCAGCGCCAGCGGCGAGCGGGTGAAGACCTTCATGCCGTCGGTGACCGGGGTGGCGCAGGCCGGCAGCGGCTTGGGTGCCTTCTCCACTTCCACCAGGCACATGCGGCAGTTGGCGGCCACCGACAGCTTCTTGTGATAGCAGAAGCGGGGGATCACGATGCCGGCCGCATCGGCCGCCTCGATGACCATGCTGCCCTTGGGGACCTCGAGCGTCTTGCCGTCGATTTCGATGGTGACCATGGCGCGCCCTACCCCTTGACCATGCAGGTGCCGTGTTCGATGTGGTACTCGAACTCGTCACGATAGTGCTTGAGGAAACTCTGTACCGGCATGGCGGCAGCGTCACCCAGGGCGCAGATGGTGCGCCCGGCGATGCGGCCGGCCACGTCGTCGAGCAGATCCAGATCCTCGGGTCGGCCCTCGCCGTGCTCGATGCGGTGAATCACCCGCGCCAGCCAGCCGGTGCCCTCGCGGCAGGGCGTGCACTGGCCGCAGGATTCCTCGTAATAGAAATGGGACAGACGGGCCAGGGCGCGGACCATGCAGGTGGTCTCGTCCATCACGATCACCGAGCCGGCGCCGAGCATGGAGCCGGCCTTGGCGATGGAATCGTAGTCCATGTCGGTCTGCATCATGATCTCGGCCGGGACGACCGGGGTGGAGGAACCGCCGGGAATCACCGCCTTGAGCTGATGGCCGTCGCGCACGCCCCCGGCCATCTCCAGCAGTTCGGCGAAGGGCGTGCCCAGCGGAATCTCGAAGTTGCCGGGCTTGTTGACGTGGCCGGAGACGCAGAACAGCTTGGTGCCGCCGTTGTTGGGCTTGCCCATCTCCAGGAACCACTGGCCGCCCTTCTCCAGGATCACCGGCACCGAGGCCAGGGTCTCGGTGTTGTTGATGGTGGTGGGCCGACCGTAGAGACCGAAGCCGGCCGGGAACGGCGGCTTGAAGCGCGGCTGGCCCTTCTTGCCCTCGATGGACTCGAGCAGCGCGGTCTCCTCGCCGCAGATGTAGGCGCCGGCGCCGAGATGGGTGTAGAGATCGAAGTCGAAGCCGGAATCGAACAGGTTCTTGCCCAGAAGGCCCGCGGCGTAGGCTTCCTCCAGGGCGGCCTCGAAACGCTCGTAGGGCTCCCAGAACTCGCCGCGGATGTAGTTGTAGCCCACGCTGGCGCCGATGCAGTAGCCGGCGATGATCATGCCCTCGATGAGCTGGTGCGGGTTGTAGCGCAGGATGTCGCGATCCTTGCAGGTGCCCGGCTCGCCCTCGTCGGAGTTGCAGACGATGTACTTCTGGCCGGGCGCGTTGCGGGGCATGAAGCTCCACTTGAGGCCGGTGGGGAAACCGGCGCCGCCGCGGCCGCGCAGGGCCGAGGTCTTGAGTTCCTCGATCAGATCCTCGGGCGGGATCTTCTCGCGCAGGAT
>JALVBM010000437.1 GCA_027010665.1 Chromatiales bacterium | reverse complement strand
CGGATGATGCTGCGGAAGGCGTGGGTCTTGGAGTCGAAGAAATGGTCCGCGCCGATGTGACGGATGAAGCCGGACTTGGCCGCGAACTCGTAGACCGAGGGCTTGAGACCAACGAAATACAGCCCGCCGCCGAGCTTCTTCAGGCGCTCGTTCTCCGAGGCCATGGCCTCGGCTCCGGCCAGATCGATGAAATTGATGCCCGAAGCCTCGATCAGGATGTGGTAGATGCGTTCGTTCTCGACGATCTTGCCGATGCGGTTCTGGATGTGGTTGACCGAGCCGAAATAGATCGACATGTCGATACGGATGATCTTCAGCTGCGGGCACTGCTTGACCGGCTTGATGTCGATGCTGACCAGCTTGCGTCCGGGCGTGCCCGGGGGCTCGTCGAAGGCCAGGGTCGGGATCGCCGGGGTCGAGGTCTTGGCGAGGAAGAACACCAGCGACAGCAGCACGCCGAGATAGATGGCGAATTCCAGTTCCAGGAACAGGGTGGCGAAGAAGGTGGTCAGCAGGATCGCGGTTTCGGAACGGCTCAGGGTAAGCGTTGACTTGATGTGATGGAAATCGACCAGGTTGTAGGCCACCAGCAGGATCACGCCGCCCATGGCCGCGATCGGCAGGTAAGCGGTCAGCGGGGCGATCAGCAGCACTATGCCCATCAGGAATATGGCGGCGAAGATGGCCGACATCGGGGTGCGGGCGCCGGCGTCGTAATTGATGCCGGATCGGGTGAAGGAGCCGGAGCCGGCATAGCTGGAGAAGAAGCTGCCGAAGATGTTGGACATGCCCTGACCGATGAATTCCTGGTTGGCATCGATGCGCTGGCCCGACTTGGTGGCCACCGCGCGCGAGATGGATACCGCCTCGATCAGGCCCAGCAGGGCCACGGCGAAGGCCTGGGGCGCCAGCATGCGGATCGTCTCGAAGGAGAATTCGGGGTGGGACAGGGGCGGCAGCTGGGCCGGGATCTTGCCGACCAGCGCGATACCGTCGGTGAACTGGTTGAAGTAGAGAGCGACCAGGCTGCCGACGATCATGCCCGCCAGCAGGTTGGGAAACTTGGGCAGGAATTTCTTCACCAGCACCGCAGTAACCAGGGTGACCATGGCGATGATGAAGACATAGACATTCGCCTGGCCGAAGCCATGGAACAGGTCGATCCAGGTATGCAGGAAGGATTCGCCCTTGGGGACGGGAATGCCGGTGATGTTCTTGACCTGGCTGGTGGCAATCAGGATGGCGGCACCCGCGGTGAAGCCGATCACCACCGTATGCGACACGAAATTGACCAGACTGCCCAGCCGTGCCAGGCCGAAGGAAAGTTGATACACGCCGGCAAGGAAGGTCAGCGTCAATGCCAGGCGTATGAATTCCGGGCTACCCGGCTCGGCGTAGGAGCTCAGGGCCGAGAACACCACGATGGAGATGGCCGTGGTCGGCCCCGACACCAGGTGATAGGAGGAGCCGAACAAGGCCGCGATGATCGGGGTGACCATTGCGGTGTAGAGACCGTATTCGGGCGGCAGGCCGGCGATGGTGGCGAAGGCCACGCCCTGGGGCAGCACGATGACGGCGCCGGTCAGGCCCGCGAACAGGTCGGCACGCAGGGTATCCTTGTTGACCAGGCGCATCCATTTGAGGAAAGGGAAGATATCCGACAGTTTGATTGACTTCATCGAGCTTGAATGGTTGTGCGAAAACGGGTTCCGGTTGTTGGGCCGGCGCAGACAGCAGGGCGCAACAAGCCGATCCAGTCGCCGATCGGAGGATTAGCGCCGGAAATCCGGGGAAACGGGTTCACCGAGGGGATCAGCAAGGCGTCTCGGCCCTGTGTTAGCAAATCATTATATTCTTAATGCCGATTTCGGCAAGTGGAGAAGGGATATT
>JALVBM010000436.1 GCA_027010665.1 Chromatiales bacterium | reverse complement strand
GGATCGATATCCTGTTCGAGAAGGTGGTCGAGCATGTCGATGCCGAGATCAAGGTCTGTCCCGCCTGCCAGCAGCAGAGCCGGGGGAGCTTTCCCGCCGATCTGGCCGGCCCCTTGCAATATGGGGATGGTCTGAAGGCCTTTGCCATCGATTTGATGGTCAGCCAGATGGTGGCCCTCAACCGGGTGCAGAAGCTGCTGAAGTCGATGCTGGGCGTGCGCCTGTCCGAGGCCACGTTGTTGAAGTTCGTGCTACGCCTGCATCAGGCGCTGGAAGCCTGGGAGGCATCGGCCATTGAGCAGCTCCTGACGCAGCCCGCCTTGCATGTGGATGAGACCTCGTTGCAGGTGGATCGCAAGAAGCACTGGATCCATGTCTATGCCTCGGGGGAGATCACGCTGAAGTGCCTGCATCGAAACCGGGGCAAGCGGGCCATCGAGGAGATCGGCATCATTCCCCGCTATGGTGGCGCGATCATTCATGACTGTTGGGCTTCCTATCTCTCCTATCCGCACTGTGGGCATGGCTTGTGCGGCTCGCATTTGCTGCGCGAACTGACGTTCATCGTTGACGCCAATGGCTATGCCTGGGCGCGCAACTTGAAACGGCTGTTGCAGGAGGCGTGCAAGCAGGTTTCGCAGAGCCTGGACAAATGCCTCGATGACAAGGCCTATGCCCGACTGCAGAGGCGCTATCGCACTATCATGACGCGAGGAGAGAAAGAGCTGCCACCCATTCCTCCCAAACCCTCGGGCAAACGGGGCAGGCTGGCCAAGTCCGATGCCCACAACCTCTGGGAGCGTCTCAAGAAGCATGAGGCCGCTGTGCTGTTGTTTGCCCGCGATCCCCATGTGGCCTTCACCAACAATCGGGCCGAACAGGATCTGCGCATGGCGAAGGTGAAGCAGAAGGTCTCTGGCTGTTTCCGCACGGAGCGCTATGCCGAGGCCTATTGCCGCATTTCCAGCTTTCTGCAGACGATGGCCAATCGGGGTATCAATCCTTTAATCGCTATTCAGATGGCTTTGGCTGGGGAGATAGGGGGTGAGTAGATACCCGCCAACAATAGCAGTCGCTCAAAGGCCTGCCCCGTCCACGGTTGGCAGCCCAGCCAGCGGGCCTGCCAACTGCCGTCAGCGGCCTGCCCCACCGGCCCAAACCAGCGATTGACCCAGGCCAGTAGCCTTTTCAATTGTTGGCGATAGTTCTCGGCGATGGAGCGTTGCCGTAACTGCTCGATCCGTCGCTGGAAGGCTCCATCACCCGGTGAGCCTGACAAGTCCCACTCGTCTTTCAGATACCAGCCAAGAAATGGCGTGGCAAGTGCGAACGCCCAGCTAAGGAGCGCGCCGGGCCCACTGGTGAAAAAATCGTAAATGTCCTGCCAATGCTCCATGCGCCACCCTCATGTGCCCGCCGCCGATTATACAGACCCGTAGGTTGGGCAAAGCATAGCGTGCCCAACGAAACAGTCAGGCGGCAATGGGCTTGATCTTGGACAGATCACTCTTCTTTTTTGCGATATCGAGATCGTAGGCCGCCTGTAACCCGAGCCAGAATTCCGGAGTGGTTCCAAAAAGCTTGCCGAGCCGTAGCGCGGTATCGGCAGTGATGCTGCGCTGGTTCTTGAGTATGGATGTGATCCGGTTGGGAGGGACATTCAGGCGCCTAGCCAGTGCATTGGCGGAGAGGTCTAGCGGTTCCATGAATTCGTGCCGCAGTATCTCACCCGGTGATGGGGTGGGAATGTCATCGGCGCCGTGTTCCACCACGTCCGAGAGATCCAGGTTATTCAGTGCTTCACGTTCGACTGTCATGATCTTGTACTCTAGTGATAGTCAACTATTTCAACATCGTAGGCGTTTCCATCCTTCCATGAAAAACAGATTC
>JALVBM010000435.1 GCA_027010665.1 Chromatiales bacterium | reverse complement strand
GGATAGAAGTCCAGAAGGGAAAGCAACCCCTTATTCCTGAAGTGTTTCAGCCGCAACCGACGGTTATCCGTCTTCCATTTGCGGTCGAACTTCATACACCTCAGACGCATTCTGATCCACTTGTCCAGCGACCGAAACAGGAACCGGTTATGGGAAAACGGCGTCGCGAAGTAGCCCGCCGTCCCCCGAATCACCTGATTAACCCGTTGAATGCGGTACTCATCCAGATTGTAGGAACGCACGGTCAGCTCCCTGATCTTCGCCTTGAACTTCTCAATAGACTTGCCGCGCATCTTCACCGACCGGGAAGAAATATCAAACCCCAGAAAGGCAAAGCCCTTCGCAAAGGTCGTGATATGCGTCTTCTGGGGACTCAGCTCAAGCGAGAGCTGCTCGTTCAAAAAGGACGCGACACAATCCAGAGCCTCTTTAGCCTGGGCCTCGGAGCGACATGGCGCCACAAAATCATCGGCATAGCGGACAAAGCGCAAGCCGTGCTCCTGCAAATGCCAGTCCAGAAAGTTCAGCGCGATATTGGCCAACAAGGGAGAAAGCACACCGCCCTGCGGCGTACCGACCGTCGTCGGCTTGAACACGCCATTATCCAACACCCCAGCCTTGAGAAAGGACTCGACCAGACCCAGGATATTCCCATCCGCCACCACATTGGACAAACCTGTCATAATGACGCCGTGTGGGATATTATCGAAAAAGCCTTTAATATCCGCATCCAGCACGAAACGGAACCCGTCGCGCCAGAAATCCAGCGTCATCCCAATCGCTTGGTGACAGCTTCGCCCCGGACGAAAACCGCAAGAACAGTCGTGAAACAACGGCTCGAACAGCGGCTCCAGAAGCTGCTTTAGGACATCCTGAGCAATCCTGTCACGGACGACAGGAATGCCCAAGGGACGCACCTTGCCACCACCCTGATCGATATGGACCCGTCGCAGCGGCTTGGGAGAAAACCCGCCCCGCGTCTTCAGATCCCGCATCAGAGCCTCCAGATTCTGATCCAGATTAGCCTCAAACATCTGAATACTCTGCTTATCGATCCCGGCGGCGCCCCGGTTGCGTTTGACATTCAAGAACGCCCGACGCACCAGATCCGCGGTGATTCTTCCGGTAAGCGAGTGAAACTTAACCTTCAAAGGACGTACAACCATATATCACCTGTAGTTACCCCCTAACTCAACACCGACGCCCCGCCCGACCAGGCCGTGGAAACCGTTTCTTAGCACACGCCGGGTTGCCGCAAAGAGGAACGGCAGGCCATTTGGTGGCCGCAGCCAGCGGGCTAACCTGTCTCATGGACTGATCAGACCAAAGCATCTCTACAACGGACTTCTCTATCACTCCCGGCCAGGCAGGCCCGGAAGCTACACCGAGAAGGCTGCCATCCCCAAGCGGGAAGATTGGGGAACCCCCCGCGCCGGTGCGTAAATTCAACCACTTCGGCCTGGCCTTATAGGCGAACCTTACCCTTGAGGGGAACCCAGGGACACCGTGGGACTTTCATCGGTCAGTATCGACAACCATTGTGTTCAGGCGACAACGGCAAACACCCTGACAAGCCACCGGCGGTAACCGCCTATCCGCCGGTGAGAAGGTCGGAGAAGACCCCCAACCCCCAGCGTTTCGGACATCACAGGATCTTGACGCCAAGCCAAGGCCGAAACCCGCCACCTCCTGAACCATGTCTGCCTGGCTCCTTCACCGCCCCCGATTACTCGGAAGACCCTAGCTGCGTACCCCTCGCAAACTGGAGAGTTCGAGCAGACATTTCTGTACGAATGCGGATTCGCACAGGTAGGCTTCGATTCAATCCTGTCATCCTGAAGGAATGAACCTCACCGTTTGAGACTGAGCCGTCGATACCTGCGACTCACACCGCG
>JALVBM010000434.1 GCA_027010665.1 Chromatiales bacterium | reverse complement strand
TGCTGGAGAAGATGGTGCTCTGGCGTCACTGCCATTCGGGCGAGTGCGAGACCCATACCCTGGCCCACGGCAATCATGCCGCCGGCACCCTGATCCTGATCGGCGACGGCATCCACAATCTGGTGGATGGCGTGCTCATCGGCGCCGCCTTCCTGGTGGACATCCATCTCGGCGTGGTCACGGCGCTGGCGGTGGCCGCCCACGAGATCCCCCAGGAGGTAGGGGACTTTGCCGTGTTGCTGCACAGTGGCTTCAGCCGCCGCAAGGCATTGCTCTACAACGTGCTCTCCAGCTTCACCACCCTCATTGGCGCGCTGGGCGCCTGGTGGAGCCTCGCCGGCATCCAGTGGGTGCTGCCCTACATACTGGCCGTGGCCGCGTCCAGTTTCATCTACATCGCCGTGGCGGATCTGATTCCGGGACTGCACCGAAAGGTGCACCTGTCCGCCACCCTGCAGCAGTTCGGCCTGATCACCGCCGGCGTGCTGGTGATCTGGCTGGCCCATTCCACCCTGCACTGAACGAGGAGGCCGACCATGACCGCCAAACCCAAGTGGTACATGCTGACCCTGGTAGGCAAGGATCGCCCCGGCATCGTGGCCCACATCACGGCCGCCCTGTACGAAGGCGGGGCCAATCTCGGCGAGGCGGCGATGATGCGCCTGGGCGGGAACTTCACCATCATGATGATGGTGCAGTTCGCCGGCACCCGGCACGCCCTGGCGCAGGCCATCGCCACCGAGACGGAGTCGCTGGGCCTGACGGTGCACATCGATCCCATCGAGGCGCGCCTGCACGATCACCGCGAGCCGGACGTGCGCATCACCGTCTATGGTGCCGATCGGGCCGGCATCGTGGCCAAGGTGACCGGCGTGCTCGCCGAAGCGGGGCTCGACATCCTGGATCTGGAATCGGATGTGGCCGGCACCGAAGCGGCGCCCATCTACGTCATGCAGATGGAGGGCGTGGCCCGGGAAGGCATTCCGGCGCTGGAGTCGGCGCTCGAGATCGTGCGCGCCGAGGGCGTGGAGGCCGCGCTCGAACCGGTGGAGACGCTGGTAGGCTGAAGATGGCCGTCCTCGACATTCTGAAATACCCGGATCCCCGTCTCAAGCAGGCATCGGCCCCCGTGACCGGTTTCGACGATGCGCTGCGGGCCTTCATCGCCGATCTCGAGGAGACCATGCGCGCCGGTCCCGGCAGCGTGGGCATCGCCGCGCCCCAGGTGGGCGACTTCCGGCGCATCGCCATCGTCGATGTCTCCGCCAAGCCGAAGATCCCGAACCATGGCCGGCTGGTGCTGATCAATCCCGAAATCCTCGAATGGGAAGGCATGGTCAAGGGCCGCGAGGGCTGCATGTCCGTCCCCGACTTCACCGGCAACGTGATCCGGGCCGGAAAGATCCGCCTGTGCGCGCAGGACGAGCACGGCGAGGAACGCGAATACGAAATGGAAGGCTTCGAGGCGCGCGCCGTGCAGCACGAGATCGACCACCTCGACGGGCTGCTGTTTCTCGATCGGCTGGTGAGCAAGCGCCACGATCTGTTTCGGCGCAAGGTCTACGCCGGGTGAACCCGCAGGCGATGTCCATTCTCGTCTGGCTCGCCGGTCTTCTGCTGCTGGCGGCCCTTTTCGGGGCGCTGGTTCGCATCGGCCGGGAGGCGAACCGCCAGGCGGGCTGCGACTGGGGCCATGACTGGACCAACGTCATCGATGGCCTCAACCGCGTGTTCCTGCGCACCTGGCATCACTGCCGCATCGATACGGTGCCCCTGCCGGCGACCGGCCCGGCCCTGGTGGTGGCCAATCACATTTCCGGTCTGGATCCGCTGCTGATCCTCGCCGCCTGCCGGCGGCCGGTGCATTTCATCATCGCCCGCGAGGAATACGAGCGCTT
>JALVBM010000433.1 GCA_027010665.1 Chromatiales bacterium | reverse complement strand
GCGCCGCCGGCCACTTCGCCCGCCTGCGGCTGCTCGATCCGCACCGCTTTCACGATCTGGATGCCTTCCTCGCCGAGGAGGAAGACTATCGCCCCGTGGCCCGCGCCGCCGCCGCGCTGCTCGACGAACCGGTGCTGCCGGCAGACGCCCGGGAGACCCTGATGCAGGTCTTTGGCGACGATCCCGAGGCGCAGGCATGGATCGCCACGGTGGCCGATGCCGGCGTGGACGTGGACCGCCGGGACGAGGCCCGCGAGCGGCTCCTGCAACGCCTGCTGGATCGCCACGGCACCGGCCGGGTGCTGTTTCGCAACACCCGCGAGAGCGTGAAGGGCTTTCCCCTGCGCGAGCTGCGTCCCACGCCGCTGGCCTGGCCGCAGGAATACGACGTCATCCAACGCTGCCTGCCCGATGCCGATGCCCGCGAGCGTTTCGCCGGGCAGCTCGGGCGCCCCTGGCACCGGCTCATGCTCACGCCGGAGGTGATCTACCGCACCCTGCAACGGCTGGATGTGCCGGAACTGGTGAACGCATCACCCTGGTGGCGCTGCGATCCCCGCGTGGGCTTTCTGATCCGCACCCTGCGCGCTCTGCGGGGCGAAAAGGTGCTGGTGATCTGCGCCGATGCGCAGACGGCCGTGGATCTGGAAACGGTCCTGCGCCAGCGCGAGGGGCTGCGCGTGGCCGCCTTCCACGAGGGCATGCGCCTGCTCGAGCGGGATCGCGCCGCCGCCTGGTTCGCCGATCCCGAGGAAGGCGCCCAGGCGCTGATTTGCTCCGAGATCGGCAGCGAGGGGCGCAACTTCCAGTTCGCCCATCATCTGGTGCTGTTCGACCTGCCCGGCCATCCCGATGTGCTGGAGCAGCGCATCGGCCGCCTGGACCGGATCGGCCAGAAGGAGACCATCCGCCTGCACGTGCCCTGGCTGCAGGATTCCGCCCAGGCGGTGCTGTTCCCGTGGTATCACGAAGGGCTCAATGCCTTCCTGCGCACCTGCCCCGCCGGCCCCGGCGTGTACGCGGAACTGCGCGAACGGCTCGAGAGCCTGCTCGGCCAGGTCCATCCGTCACCGGATGCGATCCGGGAACTGCTCGCGCAGACCCGCCCCGTGTTCGAACGCATCGATCGGCGCCTGAAGGAAGGCCGCGATCGCCTGCTGGAACTCAACGCCTATCGTCCCGAAATCGCCAAACCGCTGGTGGCGGCCATCCGCGAACAGGACGCCGATCCCTTTCTCTACGACTATCTCACCCGCCTGGCCGACGCCTTCGGCGTCGAGGTGGAGGAACACTCCCGCGACAACCTGATCCTGCGCCCCGGCGATCACATGCAGGTACATCGCTTCCCCGAACTGGACGCCGAGGGTGCCACCCTCACCTTCGATCGCCATGCTGCGCTGATCCACGAGGATCGCCTGTTCGTCACCTGGGAGCATCCCATGGTCACCGGCGCGCTGGATCTGCTGCTGGAAAGCGAACGGGGCAACGCCACGCTCAGCGTGTGCAAGTTGCCGGGGCTGTCCACCGGCAGCCTGCTGCTCGAATGCCACTTCCGCATCGACTGCGTGGCCCCGCCGGCCCTGCAGGTGTTTCGCTTCCTGCCCCCGGTCCTGCTCCACGTGCTGCTCGACGCCGATGGCCGGGATCGCCGCAACGACTGGACCGGCGACCAGCTCCGGGGCCTGCCGGTGGACCTCGGCCGCGACACCGTGCGCCAGATCATCACCCGCTACCAGCACCGCCTGCGCGAGCTGTTCGAACAGGCCGAACGACAGGCCACGGACGAACTGCCCGCCCACGTGCAGGCGGCGACGGAAAAGGTGCGTCAGGAACTCGGCGAGGAAATCGGCCGCCTGCGACAGCTGCAGAAGGTCAACCCCAACGTGCGCGACGAGGAAA
>JALVBM010000432.1:20000-61130 GCA_027010665.1 Chromatiales bacterium | reverse complement strand
GATGCCGGCCATGGCGTAGGCAATGCGGCGTTCGCTGCGGGTCAGGGCGGATACACTCATCGGCGGAAAAAAACCGGTCGGACGCAAAGGCGCATATTCTAGCAGAACCCTGGCCGCCGCCACCGGCTCGGCTATACTCTTTTCATTAAGGACATTGTCGTATTTTGTGAACGACGTCTTGTCGCGACCGACAAAGCTGCCTATATTGTGTGCCCGGCATCGTAGTCACACCATTCTGGTGCCGGGCCGCCGCCCCCAACGGCCATTCAGGACATCCGAAGAGGGTATTTCGCATGTTAGCAGGACGCTGGATCAACATCGTTGGCACCGACGCCGATCGCTACCAGGATCTGGCGGAGCACCTCCAGGAAACCACCGGCGGTCGCGTGCACCTGGCCACCGAAGACGGCCGCTCCGAACCCACGCTCAAGTTCAATGCCAAGCGCGGCCTGGTGATCATCGACGCCATGGAGGATCGCCCCGGCACGGCGCTGGACATCCTCGTGCAATGCCGCAAGGCCGGGAAGAAGCAGCTGATGTACGCCTTCCTCAACGCCACCCACGACTCCACGCTGGAGAAGATGACCGGCCCGCCCGAGATCAGCGGCATCTTCTACCAGGACGACGACCACGACCACATCGCCAAGGGCGTGCTCGCCATGTTCGACGGCGATCTGTGGTTCCCGCGCCGGGTCATCAACCGCTATCTCACCAGCAACACCTCCAGCCATCGCATCATGCTGCGCGAGCACGACCTGCTCACCAGCCGCGAACTGGAAATCCTGCAACTGCTGGCCACGGGCGCCAAGAACACCGACATCGCCGCCGAGCTTAATCTCTCGGTGCACACCATCAAGACCCACATCTACCACATCTACAAGAAACTGGACGTCTCCAACCGCACACAGGCGGTCAACTGGGCCACCCAGAACCTGTGAGCGGCCAAAGGCCGGTCACAGGTTCTGGGAGGGACGAGTGACGAGTGGCGAGGGACGAGGAAAATCGGGTATATCTGTTACCGGAAATCCAGCCCCCTTGATATGTAACCAACGCTGCCCTGCCCTACACAGCTATTGATTCAACATCTCCAGGTACTGGCGCGTCGGTAGCCAGGAAGCGTAGAATGGGTGGTTTCCATTCGCTAAACCATTGAATTTTCATGGATACCATCCGCCTGCGCGGGGCGCGGACCCACAATCTGCAGAACATCGATCTCGAGCTGCCACGGGACAGGCTGATCGTCGTCACCGGGCTGTCCGGCTCGGGCAAGTCGTCGCTGGCCTTCGACACGATTTATGCCGAGGGGCAGCGCCGCTACGTGGAATCCCTTTCGGCCTACGCCCGGCAGTTCCTGTCGGTGATGGAAAAACCGGACGTGGACCACATCGAGGGCCTCTCGCCGGCCATCTCCATCGAGCAGAAGTCCACCTCCCACAATCCCCGCTCCACCGTCGGCACCATCACCGAGATCTACGATTACCTGCGCCTGCTGTTCGCCCGTGCCGGCGAACCCCGCTGCCCCGAGCACGGTACGGTGCTCGACGCCCAGACGGTCAGCCAGATGGTGGACACGGTGCTGGCCTTGCCCGAGGGCAGCCGGCTGATGCTGCTGGCGCCACTGGTGGACGCCCGCAAGGGGGAGCACGAACAGGTATTCGAACGCCTGCGCGCCGAGGGTTTCGTGCGCGCGCGGGTGGATGGCAGGGTGGTGGAGCTGGACGAGGCGCCGAAACTGGACAAGCGGCGCAAGCACACCATCGAGGCGGTGGTGGATCGCTTCAAGGTACGGCCGGATCTCAAGACCCGCCTCGCCGACTCCTTCGAGACCGCCCTGAAGCTGGGCGACGGCATCGCCCGCATCGCCTGGCTGGACGGCGAACACGAGGACATCGTCTTCTCCGCCCGCTATGCCTGCCCGGTGTGCGGGTACTCACTGTCGGAGCTGGAGCCGCGCCTGTTCTCCTTCAACAACCCGGCCGGCGCCTGCCCCACCTGCGACGGCCTCGGCCACCAGCAGTTCTTCGATCCGGAGCGGGTGGTCAGCCGCCCCGAACTGAGCCTGGCCGAAGGGGCCATCCGCGGCTGGGACCGGCGCAACGCCTATTATTTCCAGATGCTCGCCTCCCTGGCCGAACACTACGGCTTCGACCTGGAAACACCGTTCCGCAAGCTGCCGAAGAAGATTCGCCAGGTCATCCTCTACGGCTCCGGTGACGAGGAAATCGAGTTCGTCTACTACAACGACCGCGGGGGCGCCTATCACCGGGTCCAGCCCTTCGAGGGGATCCTGCCCAACATGCAGCGCCGCTACCGGGAGACCGAGTCCAACGCCGTGCGCGAGGAACTTGCCAAATACCTCGCCTCCCAGCCCTGCCCCGACTGCGGCGGCACCCGGCTCAACGAAGCGGCCCGCAACGTCTTCGTCCTCGACCGCAGCCTGCCCGACGTCACTGCGCTGCCCATCGACGAGGCCCGGGACTTCTTTGCCCATTTCGATCTCCCCGGCCAGCGCGGCCGGATCGCCGAGCGCATCGTCAAGGAGATCCGCGAACGGCTGGAATTCCTGGTCAACGTCGGCCTGGAATACCTGACCCTGGATCGCAGCGCCGACACCCTCTCCGGCGGTGAGGCCCAGCGCATCCGCCTGGCCAGCCAGATCGGCGCCGGTCTCGTCGGCGTGATGTACATCCTCGACGAGCCCTCCATTGGCCTGCACCAGCGCGACAACACCCGTCTGCTCAACACCCTGCGCAACCTGCGCGATCTCGGCAACACGGTGATCGTGGTGGAACACGACGAGGAGGCCATCCTGTCCGCCGATCACGTGGTGGACATCGGCCCCGGCGCCGGCGTCCATGGCGGTCGCATCGTCGCCCAGGGCACGCCCGAGGAAATCATGGGCAACCCCGCCTCTCTCACCGGTCAGTATCTCTCCCGCCGGCGCGTCATCGCCGTGCCCGCCGAGCGCACGCCGCGGGATCCGGCCCGCCAGATCGCCATCCTCGGCGCCAGCGGCAACAACCTGCGCCAGGTCAACGTGGAGATCCCGGTGGGTCTGATGACCGCCGTCACCGGCGTCTCCGGCTCCGGCAAGTCGACCCTGATCAATGACACCCTCTATCGCTGGGCCGCCCGCCACATCAACAACAGCACCGAGGAGCCGGCCCCCTGCCAGGCCATCACCGGCCTCGAGCAGTTCGACAAGGTGGTGGACATCGACCAGAGCCCCATCGGCCGCACGCCCCGCTCCAACCCGGCCACCTACACCCAGTTGTTCACGCCCATCCGCGAGCTGTTCGCCGCCACCCCCGAGGCCCGCTCCCGGGGCTACACGCCCGGCCGCTTCAGCTTCAACGTCAAGGGCGGCCGCTGCGAGGCCTGCCAGGGCGACGGCGTGATCAAGGTGGAGATGCACTTCCTGCCCGACATCTACGTGGCCTGCGACGTGTGCAAGGGCCAGCGCTACAACCGCGAGACCCTGGAGATCAAGTACAAGGGCCGCAACATCCACGAGGTGCTGTCCATGACCGTGGAAGAAGCCCTGGACTTCTTCGACGCCGTGCCGCCCGTGCGCCGCAAGCTGCAGACCCTGATGGACGTGGGCCTGTCCTACATCACCCTCGGCCAGAACGCCACCACCCTCTCCGGCGGCGAGGCCCAGCGCGTGAAACTGGCCCGCGAACTGTCCAAGCGCGACACCGGCCGCACCCTCTACATCCTCGACGAGCCCACCACCGGCCTGCACTTCCACGACATCGAGCAACTGCTGGCCGTGCTCCACCGCCTGCGCGACCACGGCAACACCATCGTGGTCATCGAACACAACCTGGACGTGATCAAGACCGCCGACTGGATCATCGATCTCGGCCCCGAAGGCGGCAGCAAGGGCGGCACCATCGTCTGCACCGGCACCCCGGAAGACGTGGCCCGCCACCCCGACTCCCACACCGGCCGTTACCTGCTGCCCCTGCTCGAAGAGGCGCACGGCTCCGACAAGCGCCGGGCCTGAAAACATCCAACGCAAAGGCGCGGAGGCGCAAAGGGCGCAGAGGGTTTTGTTGATAACACGAGGAACGAAAAATGTAGGAGCGGCGCCCTCGCCGCGATGGAACGGTGGCAGGTAGCCTGGGACGGTTATATTAAGCGTCTCATCATTATCCTGACTGAAACTTGCCGGTTACGATCTGTAGGAGCGGCGCGAGCCGCGAGGGAGTTCTTTTTCGCGGCTTGCGCCGCTCCTACATAAAATTTTCGCCAGCCACCAGCCATCCGTACCCCGCTACCCAATGAAAACCGGCACCCCGACCTCCAGCCCGTACCGCGCCGCGGCGCTGCCCTGATTCACAGCAAGCTCCACCCGGCCCAGCGAATTGACGTACCAGAACCCTTCCCCTGGCGGCACCTCGCCGAAGGTACGCGCGTGGCGAAAGCGCTGTTCACCGCAGCGAATCACCGCCTTCGACGGCACGGCTTCGGCGCGCAGGCCGGTCATCGCATTGCCGTAGCCGTCGATATAGATCACCTCGGCCAGATCCGGCTCGATCGGCCCAGCCGGCTGCCACAGTTCCATGGGGGAACGATCAAACGATCGTCCCGTGGCCAGCATGGCCGCCACCGGCGCGAACAGATCGCGACCATGGAAAGATGACGAAAGCTGTTCGGGCCGCCAATCGATGCGCCAGGCCCGGGCCGATCCCGCCTGCAGCACCACCCGGTTGAACAGCCCGTTGTCCGGCCCCACGAACCGGCGCCCGTCGGCCTCCACCACACATGGCCGCCGGGCGGTCCCCACCCCCGGATCCACCACCGCCAGCATCACCGCCTCCGCCGGCAGCCACGGCACCAGCGCCGCCAGCAGACACCCGGCCGCCTGCGGCCGAAACGCCGGCGCATCGTGTTGCAGATCGATCACGGGGATCCCCGCCGCCATCCGCGCCAGTACCGTCTTCATCTGGCCCGTGTAGGGGCCCTGCCAACCAAAATCGTCGAACAGGAAGATCATCGTGGCTCCGAATCAGGGCGGTGGAAGGATCACGGAGGGCACGGAGACACGGAGAGCACGGAGGATGAGAGTGTCAAAATCATCATTCTTCACGAGGAGTGCATGTGAAACGCCTGCACACCTTTGAGATGCTCATCAACGACACTTCTCCGTGTCCTCCGTGTCTCCGTGCCCTCCGTGTTATTTGCAGGCCCCTTTCAAGACCGCGCACAAAAAACCGGGGCAAGCCCCGGTTTTTCAGTATAGCGCAGGTCGTGACCGTTACGCGGTAGCCGCGGCCTCTTCCGTTTCGGTTTCGCCTTCGGTGGTGACCGGCCGGTCCACCAGTTCGACGATGGCCATGGGGGCGTTGTCGCCGGGGCGGAAGCCGCACTTGAGGATGCGCAGGTAGCCGCCGGGGCGTTCCTGGTAGCGGGGGCCCAGTTCGTTGAACAGCTTGGCCACGGCCTCCTTGTCGCGCAGGCGGGCGAAGGCCAGGCGGCGGTTGGCCACCGAATCGGTCTTGGCCAGGGTGATCAGAGGCTCGGCCTTGCGGCGCAGCTCCTTGGCCTTGGCCAGGGTGGTGCGGATCATCTCGTGCTTGAACAGCGACGCCGACATGTTGCGGAACATGGCCTGGCGATGGCTGCTGGTACGGTTCAGTTTACGACCACTTTTACGGTGACGCATGAGTCTCTACCTTCGCAATGCGGTTGGGGAGAAGAAGGCCCGCCCTCAGGCGACGCCTTCCTCCTGCTGTTTCTTCTTCAGGCTGGGCGGCGGCCAGTTCTCCAGGCGCATGCCCAGGGACAGGCCACGGGAAGCCAGCACGTCCTTGATCTCGGTCAGCGACTTCTTGCCCAGGTTCGGGGTCTTGAGCAGTTCCACCTCGGTGCGCTGGATCAGATCGCCGATGTAGAAGATCTGTTCGGCCTTGAGGCAGTTGGCGGAGCGCACGGTCAGTTCCAGATCGTCCACCGGCCGCAGCAGGATGGGATCGATTTCCGGCTCGTGCTCGGCTTCGGCCTCCTGGGCAGTGCCGCGCAGATCCACGAAGGCCGAGAGCTGCTCCTGCAGGATGGTGGCGGCGCTGCGGATCGCCTCTTCCGGATCGATGGTGCCGTTGGTCTCCAGCTCGATGATCAGCTTGTCCAGGTCGGTGCGCTGTTCCACGCGGGCGGAATCGACCACGTAGGCCACGCGCTGGACCGGGCTGAAGCTGGCATCCAGGGCCAGGCGGCCGATGGGCCGATCCTCTTCCTCGTCGGTCTGGCGCTGGTTGGACGGCTGATAGCCGCGGCCCCGGGCCACCTTGAGGGTCATGTTCAGCTCGCCGGCCTTGGTCAGGTTGGCGATGACATGTTCGGGATTGATGACTTCCACGTTGTGGGAGAGCTGGATGTCGCCGGCGGTGACCACGCCCGGCCCCTTCTTGTTCAGGCTCAGGGTGGCCTCGTTCTCGCTGCCGGTCATGCGCAGGGCCACGCCCTTGAGGTTGAGCAGGATGTCGACCACGTCTTCCTGCACGCCCTCGATGGTGGTGTACTCGTGGAGCACGCCCTCGATCTCGGCCTCGACGATGGCGCAGCCGGTCATCGAGGAGAGCAGGATGCGGCGCAGGGCGTTGCCCAGGGTATGCCCGAAACCCCGCTCCAGGGGCTCGAGGGTCACCTTGGCGCGGGTCTTGTCGAGCTGCTGGATGTCGACGATTCGCGGCGTAAGTAGTTCAGATGCTGAGGCCTGCATATTGGGAATGCCCTCTCAAAGGTTCCTGTGATTTTCCGACATCGTCGCCGTGCCAGGCGATTACTTGGAGTACAGTTCGACGACCAGGTGTTCGTTGATGTCAGACGGCAGTTCGCTGCGCTCCGGCACGTTCTTGTAGACGCCTTCCAGCTTGGTGGGATCCACGTCCACCCAGTCCACCAGGCCCCGCTGGCCGGCGGCATCGACGGCAGCGCGGATGCGCAACTGCTTGGCGGCCTTCTCGTCCACCGAGATCACGTCGCCGGCCTTCACCTGGTAGGACGGGATGGTGACCTTGTGGCCGTTGACGGCAATGGCCTTGTGGCGCACCAGCTGGCGGGCTTCCGAGCGGGAGGCACCGAAACCCATGCGGTAGACCACGTTGTCCAGGCGCGACTCGAGCAGTTGCAGCAGGTTCTCACCCGTGGAGCCCTTGCGACGGTCGGCTTCCTTGTAATAGGCGCGGAACTGCTTCTCCAGCACGCCGTAGATGCGGCGCAGCTTCTGCTTCTCGCGCAGCTGGGTCGCGTAATCGGACATGCGGCCTCGACGGGCCTGGCCGTGCTGGCCGGGCGGGAAGGCGCGGTTCTCCATGGCGCACTTGCTGCTGAAACACTTCTCGCCCTTGAGGAAGAGTTTCTCCCCTTCCCGGCGACAAAGACGACATTTGGGTCCGATGTATCTTGCCAAGGTAGTTCTCCCGCTTATACGCGTCGTTTCTTGGGCGGACGGCAACCATTGTGCGGAATGGGCGTCACGTCCTTGATGCTGGTGATTTTGAAGCCTTTGGCGTTCAGGGCCCGCACGGCCGACTCACGCCCCGGGCCCGGGCCCTTGACGTTCACTTCCAGGTTCTTCATGCCGAATTCCAGGGCCATGGTGCCGGCCCGCTCGGCCGCCACCTGGGCGGCGAAGGGCGTGCTCTTGCGCGAGCCGCGGAAACCGGAACCGCCGGCAGTGGCCCAGCACAGGGCGTTGCCCTGACGGTCGGTGATGGTCACGATGGTGTTGTTGAAGGAGGCATGAATGTGCGCGATGCCGTCGGAGACGTCGCGCTTGACCTTCTTGCGGGTACGACCGGAAGATTTTGCTGCCATGTGTCAGGAACCTGTCTGGTATTAACGCTTGATGGGCTTGCGCGGGCCCTTGCGGGTCCGGGCGTTGGTACGGGTGCGCTGACCGCGCAACGGCAGGCCGCGGCGGTGGCGGATGCCCCGGTAGCAGCCGAGATCCATCAGCCGCTTGATGTTCATGGACACTTCCCGGCGCAGATCCCCCTCGACGGTGTACTGACCGACCGCCTGGCGCAGGGCCTCGATCTGGCCATCGTCCAGATCGCGGATCTTGACGTCGGGGCGCACGCCGGTGGCCTCGCAGATTTCGCGGGCGCGGGTGCGGCCGATACCGTAGATGGACGTCAGCGCAATCACGGTATGCTTGTTGTCCGGAATATTGATGCCAGCAATGCGGGCCATGGAATCACTCCTGAATCAGTCGAATCCGGGGCATTTCGCCGGGAAGACGCTCCCGGGAAAACGCGCAATTCTACGAAAAATGCCTTGCCAGAGCAAGGCCATATGGAACAAATCTTGCTGCCGGGCTCAACCCTGGCGCTGCTTGTGGCGGGGATCCTTGCAAATCACCCGGACCACCCCCTGGCGGCGGATGATCTTGCAGTTCCGGCACAGCTTCTTCACGGATGCACGCACTTTCATGGTTCTACTCCAAAACGGTTCGTATTCGGTCTAGCGCAGCAGGCCGCCGCTGCCGGCGCCCTTCAGGTTGGACTTCTTCATCAGGCTCTCGTACTGGTGGGACATCAGGTGGGCCTGCACCTGGGCCATGAAGTCCATGACCACCACCACGATGATCAGCAGCGAGGTGCCGCCGAAGTAGAACGGCACGCTCTTCCACACGATCAGAAACTCGGGCAACAGGCACACCGCGGTGATGTACAGGGCGCCCACCAGGGTCAGCCGCCCGAGAATGCCGTCGATGTACTTGGCCGTCTGCTCACCCGGCCGGATGCCGGGAATGAAGGCGCCGGAGCGCTTCAGGTTGTCTGCCGTCTCCTTGGGGTTGAACATCAACGCCGTGTAGAAGAAGCAGAAGAAAATGATCGCCACCGCGTACAGCAGCACATACACCGGCTGCCCCGGCGAGAGCATGGTGGCGATGTCCTGCATCCAGCCCATCGGCCCGTCCGGATCGCCACCGAACCAGCCGGCCAGGGTCGCCGGGAACAGGATGATACTGGAGGCGAAGATCGGCGGGATCACCCCGGCCATGTTGATCTTCAGCGGCAGGTGACTGCTCTGGGCCGCATACAGCTTGCGCCCCTGCTGCCGCTTGGCATAGTTCACGGTGATCCGCCGCTGGCCCCGCTCCATGAACACCACGAAGGCGGTCACGCCCAGGGCCAGCAGGAACAGCACCAGGATGAAACCGTAGCTCAGCTCGCCGGTGTTGCCCATCTCCAGGGTTCCGGCGATGGCCGACGGCAGGCCGGCGACGATGCCGGCGAAGATGATCATCGAGATGCCGTTGCCGATGCCGCGCTCGGTGATCTGTTCGCCCAGCCACATCAGGAACATGGTGCCGGTGACCAGCGTGACCACGGTGGTGAAGTAGAACGTGTTGTGGTCCATGATCACCAGCCCCGGCTGCCGGGACAGGGCCACGGCCACGCCCAGGGCCTGGAAGGTGGCCAGCGCCAGGGTGCTGATCCGCGTGTACTGGGTGATCTTGCGCCGCCCGGCGGCGCCTTCCTTGCTCAACTGCTCGAGCTTGGGATGCACCTTGGTCAGCAGCTGGATGATGATCGAGGCCGAGATGTACGGCATGATGCCCAGCGCGAACACCGACAGCCGGCTCAGCGCGCCACCCGAGAACATGTTGAACATGGACAGGATGGTGCCCGACTGCTGCTCGAACAACCGCTCCAGCTCGTGGGGATCCAGCCCCGGTACGGTGATGAAGGAGCCTGCACGAAAGACCAGCAATGCGCCGATGAGAAAGAAGATCCGCTGGCGCAGTTCGGTGAACTTGCCGGCGGCCAGCGCATCGGCCATGGCGGAACGTGAGGCGCCCACCGCGGCTTACTCTTCGACCTTGCCGCCGGCGGCTTCGATCGCCTGGCGCGCGCCCTTGGTGACCGCGATGCCCTTGAGGGTCACGGGCTTGTCGATGGTGCCGGAGAGCATGACCTTGACCCGCTGGATCTTGCCGTTGATCAGGTTGGCCTTCTTCAGGGCCTCGATGTCGATGACCTCGGCATCCACCTTGTTCAGCTCGTGCAGGCGGATTTCGTCGGTGACCATGCCGATGCGCGAGCGGAAGCCCACCTTCGGCAGGCGCCGCTGCAGCGGCATCTGGCCGCCTTCGAAACCGACCTTGTGGAAGCCGCCGGAACGGGACTTCTGGCCCTTGTGACCCCGGCCGGCCGTCTTGCCCAGACCGGAACCGATGCCGCGGCCCACGCGCTTGCGGGACTTGCGGGCGCCCTCGGCGGGCTTGAGTGTATTCAGTCGCATGTTCTCAGCTCTCCTCGACGACCTTCACCATGTAGCTGACCTTGTTGATCATGCCACGGGTGCAGGGGGTGTCCTCGACTTCGACGACCTGGTGCATGCGGCGCAGGCCCAGCCCGCGCACGCAGGCCTTGTGGGAAGCCAGCCGGCCGTTGGTGCTGCGCACCAGTTTCACCTTGATCTTGCCTTTGTCTGCCATGGGTCTAGTCCAGAATCTCGTCGACCTGCTTGCCCCGCTTGGCCGCGACCTGCTCCGGAGAGGACATGGCCGCCAGACCCTTGATGGTGGCGCGGACGACATTGACGGGGTTGTTGGAACCGATGCACTTGGCCAGCACGTCGTGCACGCCGACCACGTCGAACACCGCGCGCATGGGGCCGCCGGCGATGACGCCCGTCCCCTCGGAAGCGGGCTGCATGTAGACCTTGGCCGCACCGTGCTCGGCGGTGATCGGGTACTGCAGGGTGCCGCCCTTCAGCGGCACCTGAACCATGTTCTTGCGGGCGTTCTCCATGGCCTTCTGGATGGCCACCGGCACCTCGCGGGCCTTGCCGCGGCCGAAGCCAACCCGGCCCTGACCGTCGCCGACGACGGTCAGTGCGGAGAAGCCGAAGATGCGACCGCCCTTGACCACCTTGGCAACGCGTCGGATACCGACCAGCCGTTCCTGCAGACCGTCGGCGTTCTGTTCTTTATCGAATCCAGCCATTGATTTGACCCTTTAGAATTGCAGCCCGGCTTCACGCGCGGCATCCGCCAGCGCCTTGACCCGGCCGTGATACTTGAAACCCGAACGATCGAAAGCCACCTCGGTGACGCCGGCGGCCTTGGCCTTCTCGGCGATGAGCTTGCCCACCACGGCCGCGGCCTCGGCGTTGCCGGTGCTCTTGAGTTCCTTCTTGACGTCGGCCTGCACGGTGGATGCCGCGGCAATGACCTCGCTGCCGTTGGGCGCGATGACCTGGGCATAGATGTGACGCGGCGTGCGATGCACCGTGAGGCGCGGCACGGCCAGCTCGCGGATCTTGGCGCGGGTGCGGCGTGCACGGCGCAGTCGGATTGCTTTCTTGTCCATAGTCGTTTCCTGCCCTTACTTCTTCTTGGCTTCTTTGCGCACGATGTGCTCGTCGGCGTATTTCACGCCCTTGCCCTTGTAGGGCTCCGGCGGCCGGAAGGCGCGGATCTCGGCCGCCACCTGGCCCACCTTCTGCTTGTCGATGCCCTTGACCACCACTTCGGTCTGGCTCGGGGCCTCGATGGTGATGCCCTCGGGCATCGCGTAGCTGATGGGGTGGGAGTGGCCCAGCGTCAGGTTCAGGTTCTTGCCCTGCACCTGGGCGCGATAGCCCACGCCGACCAGTTCCAGCTTCTTCTCGAAGCCCTGGCTCACCCCGATCATCATGTTGTTGACCAGGGAGCGGGCGGTGCCGCTCTGGGCCACGGCGCCGGGCATGCCCTCGCGGGGCACGAAGGTCAGCACGTCGCCGTCGCGGACGATCTCGACACTCGGGTGGATGGTCCACTCCAGGGTGCCCTTGCTGCCCTTGGCGGTCACGTGCTGGCCGTCGATGGTCAGCTCGACGCCCTTGGGAATGTTCAGCGGGGTGATTCTAGCCATGTTCTTTCAACCTGTTCGTTTACTGGACGGTGCACAGGATTTCCCCACCGTGACCCGCCTTGCGGGCCGCGCGGTCGGTCATCAGACCGGCCGAGGTGGAGACGATGGCGATGCCGAGGCCGCCCATCACACGGGGCAGCTCGTCCTTGCCCTTGTAGATCCGCAGACCGGGGCGGCTGACGCGCTTGATCTTCTCGATCACCGGCTTGCCCTCGTGGTACTTGAGGCCGATGCGCAGGGCCGGCTTGCCGTCCACTTCAGTCTCCTCGACGGCAGCGATGTAGCCTTCGTCGAGCAGCACCTGGGCGATGGCCTTCTTCTGCTTGGACAGCGGCATGGTCACGTCCGGCTTGCCGGCGTGCAGCGCATTGCGCACACGGGTCAGCATGTCGGCGATGGGATCACTCATACTCATGGAAAATGCTCCTGCAATTCGCTTTCGTTACCAGCTGGCCTTGCGCAGACCGGGGACGTTGCCCTGCATGGTGTGTTCGCGCAGCTTGTTGCGGCACAGGCCGAACTTGCGGTACACGGCATGGGGCCGGCCGGTCAGGCGGCAGCGGCGCTGCTGGCGCACGGGAGACGCGTCGCGGGGCAGCTTCTGCAGCTGTTCCTGGGCCGCCATGCGCTCCTCGTAGCCGGTTTCGGGGTTCTTGATGATGGCCTTGAGTTCCGCCCGCTTCTTGGCGTACTTCCTGACCATCTTTTCGCGCTTCTTTTCGCGCTCGATCATGCATACCTTGGCCATGTCTGTCTCCTGGACCTTATGACTTGAGCGGGAAGTTGAACGCCTGCAACAGGGCGCGGCCTTCCTCGTCGTTCCGGGCGGTGGTGGTGATGGTGATGTCCATGCCACGCAGCGCGTCAATCTTGTCGTAATCGATTTCCGGGAAGATGATCTGTTCCCGCACGCCCATGCTGTAGTTGCCACGGCCGTCGAAGGACTTGGGGCTCAGCCCGCGGAAGTCCCGGATGCGGGGGATCGCGATGCTGATCAGGCGATCCAGGAACTCGTACATGCGTTCCCGGCGCAGGGTCACCTTGCAGCCGATGGGCCAGCCCTCGCGCACCTTGAAGCCGGCCACGGACTTGCGGGCCTTGGTGATGATGGGCTTCTGGCCGGCGATCTTGGTCATGTCGGCCACGGCATGCTCGAGCACCTTCTTGTCGGCCACCGCCTCACCGACCCCCATGTTGAGGGTGATCTTGGTGATCCGGGGGACCTCCATCACGCTCTTGTAGCCAAACTGCTCCTGCAGCTGCTTGACCACCTGGTCCTTGTAGAATTCCTGTAATCTCGCCATCGTCTTGCAACCTGCGGTGTTAGGCGTCAATCACTTCGCCGTTGGATTTGAAATAGCGCACCTTGCGGCCGTCCTCGAGGAACTTGAACCCGACCCGATCGGCCTTGCCGGTGGACGGGTTGTAGATGGCCACGTTGGACACGTCCAGGGGCATCTCCTTTTCGATGATGCCGCCGGGAATGCCGAGATTCGGGTTCGGCTTCTGGTGCTTCTTGACAAGGTTGACGTTTTCCACGACCACGCGCCCGGTCTCGGGAATCACCCGCACCACGCTGCCGCGCTTGCCCTTGTCCTTGCCGGTGATGACGATGACCTCGTCACCTTTCTTGATCTTGAACATGTCTAGTCTCTGCCTTACAGAACTTCGGGAGCCAGGGAGATGATCTTCATGAACTGCTCGGTGCGCAGTTCACGGGTCACCGGGCCGAAGATGCGGGTGCCGATGGGCTGCAACTGGTTGTTGAGCAGCACCGCGGCATTGCTGTCGAACCGGATCACCGAGCCGTCGGCACGGCGCACGCCCTTGCGGGTGCGAACCACCACGGCGTTGAACACGTCGCCCTTCTTCACGCGACCGCGCGGAATGGCTTCCTTGATGCTCACCTTGATGATGTCGCCCACGCCGGCGTAGCGGCGCTTGGACCCACCGAGCACCTTGATACACTGCACCCGACGCGCGCCGCTGTTGTCGGCGACCTCGAGCATGGTTTGCATCTGAATCATGGCTTGTCTCCGCTGAACCTGTGGATCGTCCGATCCTTAAACCGTGGCTGCCCGTTCGACGATCTTTTCCAGGACCCAGGTCTTGGTCTTGGACATCGGCCGGCATTCGCTGATGGTGACCAGATCGCCGATCTGGCACTCGTTGTTGGCATCATGAGCATGCAGCTTGGTGGAGCGCTTGATGTACTTGCCGTACACCGGGTGCTTCACGCGCCGCTCCACCAGCACGGTGATGGTCTTGTCCATCTTGTCGCTGACGACACGGCCGGTGACCGTACGCTTGGTCTTCTGTACTTCGCTCATGCTGTCTTACCTGCTTGCTTTTCGTTCAGGATGGTCTTGATCCGGGCAATGTTGCGGCGCACCGCCTTGAGCTGATGCGGCCGTGCCAGCTGCCCGGTGCCCTTCTGCATCCGCAGGTTGAACTTCTCGCGGGTCAGGTTCAGAAGCTCCTGCTTGAGCTCCTCGACGCTCTTCTCACGCAATTCGCTGGCTTTCATCACAGTACCGTCCGGGTTACGAAGGTGGTGGAAATCGGCAGCTTGGCCGCCGCCAGGCGGAATGCCTCGCGGGCCACGTCTTCGGCCACCCCTTCCATTTCATAGAGCACACGGCCCGGCTGCACCTGGGCCACCCAGTATTCGACGTTGCCCTTGCCCTTGCCCATGCGCACTTCCAGGGGCTTCTTGGAGATGGGCTTGTCCGGGAACACCCGGATCCAGATCTTGCCGCCACGCTTGATGTGGCGGGTCATGGCGCGCCGGGCGGCCTCGATCTGGCGGGCCGTCAGCCGGCCGCGACCGGTGGCCTGCAGGCCGTATTCGCCGAAGCTCACCTTGTTGCCGCGCGTCGCCAGGCCCCGGTTGCGGCCCTTCTGTTGCTTGCGGAATTTCGTACGTTTCGGTTGCAGCATCGTTCGTGACTCCTGTTAGCCGGCGGCCTTCTTGGCTTCGGGTTCCGGCGACTCCTGCTTGCCCAGCACCTCGCCCTTGAAGATCCACACCTTGACGCCGATGATGCCGTAGGTGGTCTCCGCCTCGGCGAAACCGTAGTCGATGTCGGCACGCAGGGTGTGCAGGGGCACGCGGCCTTCCCGGTACCACTCGCTGCGGGCGATCTCGGCGCCGTTGAGACGACCGGCAACCATGATTTTCACGCCCTGGGCGCCCAGGCGCATGGTGTTCTGCACGGCGCGCTTCATGGCGCGGCGGAACATGATCCGGCGCTCGAGCTGCTGGGCCACGCTCTCGGCCACCAGCTGGGCGTCCAGCTCGGGCTTGCGGATCTCCTCGATGTTGATGTGCACCTGGGGCAGGTTCATCAGCCGGGTGACTTCCTTGCGCAGGCGCTCGATGTCCTCGCCCTTCTTGCCGATCACCAGGCCGGGACGGGCCGTGTGAATGGTGATGTTGGCGGTACCGGCGGTGCGCTCGATCTGGATGCGGCTCACCGAAGCCTGCTTCAGCTTCTGCTTGATGAACTCGCGTGCCTGGAGATCGGCGTGCAGCAGCTCGGGATAGTCCTTGCTGTTGGCGTACCACTTGGAGGCGAAGTCCTTGACGATGCCAAGGCGCATTCCCGTCGGATGTACTTTCTGACCCATGGTGTTGTCTCGCTTACTTGTCCGCGACCATCACGGTGATGTGACTGGTCCGCTTGAAAATGTGGTTGACCGCACCCTTGGCGCGGGGCCGCCAGCGCTTCATGGTCGGCCCCTCGTCGACGAAGATGCGGCTGACCTTCAGCTCGTCGATGTCGGCGCCCTCGTTGTGCTCGGCGTTGGCGATGGCCGACTCCAGCACCTTCTTGACGATGCCGGCGGCCTTCTTGGGGCTGAAGGTCAGGATCTGCAGGGCGCGCTCCACCGGCAGGCCGCGGATCTGGTCGGCGACCAGGCGGCACTTCTGCGGGGCGATGCGCGCGTGCTTGAGTTTTGCTGCAACTTCCATTTTCGAAACCTCTTACTTGGCTTTCTTGTCCGCCATGTGGCCCTTGTAGGTGCGCGTGGGCGCAAACTCGCCGAGCTTGTGGCCGACCATGTTCTCGGAGATCAGCACCGGCACGTGCTGGCGGCCGTTGTGCACGGCGATGGTCAGGCCGATCATGTCGGGCACGATCATCGAGCGGCGCGACCAGGTCTTGATCGGCTTCTTGCTGTTGGCTTCCTGGGCCTCGCGCACCTTCTTGGCGAGGTGCAGATCGACAAACGGGCCTTTTCTGATCGAACGTGGCATGTTGGCTCTCTATACGTTGACGTTACTTCTGGTTGCGACGGCGCACGATCATCTTGTCGGTACGCTTGTTCTTGCGGGTCTTGTAGCCCTTGGTGGGCACGCCCCACGGGGTCACCGGATGGCGGCCGCCGGAGGTGCGGCCCTCGCCGCCACCGTGCGGGTGGTCCACCGGGTTCATGGCCACGCCGCGCACGGTCGGGCGCACGCCGCGCCAGCGCTTGGCGCCGGCCTTGCCCAGCTTGCGCAGGTTGTGCTCGCCGTTGCTGACCACGCCAATGGTGGCGCGGCAGTCGGCATGCACCTTGCGCATCTCGCCGGAGCGCAGGCGCAGGGTGGCGTAGGCGCCTTCGCGGGCCACCAGTTGCACCGAGGTGCCGGCGCTGCGGGCGAGCTGCGCGCCCTTGCCGGGCTTGAGCTCCACGGCGTGCACGGTGGTGCCCACCGGAATGTTGCGCAGTGGCAGGCAGTTGCCCTGCTTGATGGGCGCGTTCTGGCCACTGAGCAGCACGTCGCCGGCCTGCACGCCCTGCGGGGCGATGATGTAGCGGCGCTCGCCGTCGGCGTACAGCAGCAGGGCGATGTGGGCGCTGCGGTTGGGATCGTATTCCAGGCGCTCGACCCGGGCCTCGATGCCGTCCTTGTTGCGCTTGAAGTCGATGATCCGGTAGTGCTGCTTGTGGCCGCCGCCACGGTGCCGGGTGGTGATCCGGCCATGGTTGTTGCGGCCGCCGGTGCGGGACTTCTTCTCCAGCAGGGGCGCGTAGGGCTTGCCCTTGTGCAGCGCGGGTTCCACCACCTTGACCACGAAGCGGCGGCCCGGGGATGTCGGTTTGCTCTTTACGACTGCCATGTTCTTTTCCTCAAGCCTTATTCAGCGCCGGCAAAGTTGATGTCCTGGCCTGCCTGCAGGCGGACGTAGGCCTTCTTCCAGTTCTTGCGCCGGCCCAGGCCGGTCTGGGTGCGCTTGGTCTTGCCCTTGACGTTGACCACCTGCACGCCTTCGACGTTGACATCGAAGAGCATCTCCACGGCGGCGCGGATCTCGGCCTTGGTGGCGTCGGGCGCCACCTGGAAGACCACCTGGTTGGCCTTTTCGGCCGCATTGGTGCTCTTCTCGGTCACGTGCGGGGCCAGCAGCACGTTCATCAGTCGTTCCGGGTTCATGCCAGGGACTCCTCGATTTTCTTCACGGCGTCGACGGTCATGACGATCTTGTCGTAGCCCACCAGGCTGACGGGATCGATGGCGGTCACGTCGCAGATGCCGATGTTCGGAATGTTGCGCGCCGACAGGTACAGCGGCTCGCTCAGCTCGGCGGTGACGATCAGGCCCTTGCTCACGCCCAGCTTGTTCAGCTTCTCGGCCAGTTCCTTGGTCCTGGGCTGGTCCATGTCGAAGTTGTCGATCACCAGCAGACGTTCCTGGCGCACCAGCTCGGACAGAATCGAGCGGATCGCCGCCCGGTACATCTTCTTGTTCAGCTTCTGGCTGTGATCCTGCGGCGTGGCCGCGAAGGTCTTGCCGCCCCCGCGCCACAGCGGGCTGCGGATGGTGCCGGCGCGGGCCCGGCCGGTGCCCTTCTGGCGCCAGGGCTTCTTGCCGCCGCCGCGCACGGCGGAGCGGTTCTTGTGGGCGCGGGTGCCGGCGCGGGCCCCGGCCAGATAGGCCACCACGGCCTGGTGCACCAGCGGCTCGTTGAATTCGGCCGCGAAGTTGGCATCGGAGACTTCGAGCTTCTTGGTCGAAGCCTTGCCGGTGGCAGTCGTCAGGTTCAGTTCCATGGCTTACTTCTCCCCTCCACGGGTCTTCACGGCCGGGCGCACGATCACGTTGCCGCCCTTGGCCCCGGGCACGGCGCCCTTGACCAGCAGCAGGTTGCGCTCGGGATCCACGCGCACGATCTCCAGGTTCTGCATGGTGCGCTGCACGGCGCCCATGTGACCGGCCATGCGCTTGCCCTTGAACACACGGCCCGGGGTCTGACACTGACCGATGGAGCCCGGCGCCCGGTGGGACAGGGAGTTGCCGTGGGTGGCGTCCTGGGTGCGGAAGTTGTGCCGCTTGACGCCGCCGGCAAAGCCCTTGCCGATGCTGACGCCGGTCACGTCCACCTTCTGGCCGTTTTCGAAGATGTCCACCTTGATCTCGGCGGCCGGGGCCAGTTCCTCGCCCTCGCCGTCGTCCAGGCGGAACTCCCACAGGCCGCGACCGGCCTCGACACCGGCCTTGGCGAAATGCCCGGCCAGCGGCTTGGTGACGCGGGAGGCCTTGCGGGTGCCGGTGGTGACCTGGACCGCGCGGTAGCCGTCGGTCTCCGGGGTCTTCACCTGGGTGACCCGGTTGGGTTCCACTTCGATCACGGTCACGGGCAGGGAGGCGCCGTCTTCGGTGAAGACGCGGGTCATGCCCAGCTTGCGACCAATTACACCAATTGTCATTGTCTTGAACTCCGGTTGCGGATGGCGCTGCCGTTACTGCAGTTGAATCTGAACGTCGACCCCGGCGGCCAGATCCAGTTTCATCAGCGCATCGACCGTCTTGTCGGTCGGATCGATGATGTCCATCAGGCGCTTGTGGGTCCGCAGCTCGTACTGGTCACGCGCATCCTTGTTCACGTGCGGTGAAATCAGCACGGTGAAGCGCTCTTTCTTGGTCGGCAGCGGGATCGGGCCACGCACGTGGGCACCGGTCCGCTTTGCCGTTTCCACGATCTCGCGGGCCGACTGATCGATCAGGCGATGGTCGAAGCCCTTGAGGCGGATGCGGATGTTCTGATTCTTGGCCATGTTTCTCTCGGTTTCGGTCCAGATTTATTCGATGATCTTGGAGACCACGCCGGCGCCGACGGTGCGGCCGCCTTCGCGAATCGCGAAGCGCAGACCCTCTTCCATGGCGATCGGGGCAATCAGGCTCACGGTCATCTGCACGTTGTCGCCCGGCATCACCATCTCCACGCCTTCCGGCAGCTCGCAGGTGCCGGTCACGTCGGTGGTCCGGAAGTAGAACTGCGGACGGTAGCCGTTGAAGAACGGGGTGTGACGACCGCCCTCGTCCTTGCTCAGCACGTACACTTCGCACTCGAACTTGGTGTGCGGGGTGATCGAGCCGGGCTTGGCCAGCACCTGGCCGCGCTCCACTTCGTCGCGCTTGGTGCCGCGCAGCAGCACGCCCACGTTGTCGCCCGCCTGGCCTTCGTCCAGCAGCTTGCGGAACATCTCCACCCCGGTCACGGTGGTGGTCTGGGTCGGGCGGATGCCGACGATTTCCACTTCGTCGCCCACCTTGACGATGCCGCGCTCGATACGCCCGGTCACCACGGTGCCGCGGCCGGAAATCGAGAACACGTCTTCCACCGGCATCAGGAAGTCGCCGTCGATGGCACGCTCCGGCTCCGGAATGTATTCGTCCATCGCCGCCACCAGCTTCTCGATGCTCGGTACGCCAATGTCGGAGGTGTCCCCTTCCAGCGCCTTGAGGGCCGAGCCAATGATCACCGGGGTGTCGTCGCCCGGGAAGTCGTAGCTGTCCAGCAGCTCGCGCACTTCCATCTCCACCAGCTCCAGCAGTTCCTCGTCGTCCACCATGTCGGCCTTGTTCAGGTACACGACGATGTACGGCACGCCCACCTGACGCGACAGCAGGATGTGCTCACGGGTCTGCGGCATGGGGCCGTCCGCGGCGGACACCACCAGAATGGCACCGTCCATCTGCGCAGCACCGGTGATCATGTTCTTCACGTAGTCGGCGTGGCCAGGGCAGTCCACGTGCGCGTAGTGGCGCTTCTCCGACTCGTATTCCACGTGTGCCGTGGCAATCGTGATGCCGCGCGCCTTCTCTTCCGGCGCCGAGTCGATCTGGTCATACGCCTTGGCTTCGCCGCCAAACTTCTCGCCCATCACCTTCGTGATCGCCGCCGTCAGCGTCGTCTTGCCGTGGTCCACGTGACCAATCGTGCCAACGTTCACGTGGGGTTTCGTACGTTCAAATTTTTCCTTGGACACGGTGCTTACCCTCTGTCTGCAATTTGGTGTTGAATCAGGATGCCTTCTTGATGATCTCGTCGGCGATGTTTGCCGGCGCCTCGGCGTACTTCTCGAATTCCATGCTGTAGGTGGCGCGGCCCTGGGTGGCCGAGCGCAGATCGGTGGCGTAACCGAACATCTCCGCCAGCGGCACCTCGGCGCGGATCACCTTGCCGGCCGGGCTGTCGTCCATGCCCTGGACCACGCCGCGGCGACGGTTCAGATCGCCCATCACGTCGCCCATGTACTCTTCCGGGGTGACCACTTCCACCTTCATGATCGGCTCGAGCAGCACCGGATTGGCCTGCTTCGCGCCTTCCTTGAAGCCCATGGAGCCGGCGATCTTGAAGGCCATCTCCGAGGAGTCCACCTCGTGGTAGGAGCCGTCGAACAGGGTGACCTTCACGTCCACCACCGGATAGCCGGCGATGACGCCGTTCTCCATCTGCTCCTGGATGCCCTTGTCCACCGCCGGGATGTACTCCTTGGGCACCACGCCGCCGACGATCTCGTTGACGAATTCGTAACCCTTGCCGGGCGGCTGCGGCTCCAGGCGCAGCTTGACGTGACCGTACTGGCCGCGACCGCCGGACTGGCGCACGAACTTGCCTTCGGCCTCGACCGTCTTGCGGATGGTCTCGCGGTAGGCCACCTGGGGGGCGCCCACGTTGGCGTCCACCTTGAATTCGCGCTTCAGCCGGTCGACGATGATCTCCAGGTGCAGCTCACCCATGCCGGAGATGATGGTCTGGCCCGACTCCTCGTCGGTGTGTACCCGGAAGGAAGGATCCTCCTGGGCCAGCTTGGCCAGGGCGATGCCCATCTTCTCCTGGTCCGGCTTGGTCTTGGGCTCGATGGCCACCGAGATCACCGGTTCCGGGAACTCCATGCGTTCGAGGACGATGACGTTCTCCGGATCGCACAGGGTGTCGCCGGTGGTCACGTCCTTCAGGCCCACGGCCGCGGCGATGTCGCCGGCGCGGACTTCCTTGATTTCGTCGCGGTGGTTGGCGTGCATCTGCACGATCCGGCCCACGCGCTCCTTCTTGCCCTTGACCGAGTTGTAGACCGTGTCGCCCGAGTTGATCACCCCCGAATAGACCCGGAAGAAGGTCAGGGTGCCCACGAACGGGTCGGTGGCGATCTTGAAGGCCAGGGCCGCGAACGGCTCGTCGTCGGTCGAGTGGCGCTCGGCCTCGGTCTCGCCGTCGTCCAGGGTGCCCTTGATGGCCGGCACGTCTACCGGCGAGGGCATGTAGTCGATGACGGCGTCGAGCATGGCCTGCACGCCCTTGTTCTTGAACGCGGAACCGCACAGGGCCGGGATGATCTCATTGGCCAGGGTGCGGATGCGCAGGCCCTGCTTGATCTCCTCGGCGGACAGATCTCCCTCGTTGAGGTACTTGTCCATCAGTTCCTCGTTGGCCTCGGCGGCGGCTTCCACCATCTGCTCGCGCAGTTCCTGGGCCTTGGCCTTGAGTTCCTCGGGGATCTCGCGCGCCTCGTAGGTGGCGCCCATGTCGGCCTCGTTCCAGTAGATGGCCTGCATGCGGATGAGATCCACGATGCCTTCGAAATTGTCTTCCGCGCCGATGTTGAGCTGAATCGGCACGGGGTTGGCGCCCAGACGCTCGCGGATCTGGTCCACCACGCGCAGGAAGTCGGCGCCGGCGCGGTCCATCTTGTTGACGAAGGCCAGGCGCGGCACGCCGTACTTGTTGGCCTGGCGCCAGACCGTCTCGGACTGGGGCTCCACGCCGCCGACGGCGCAGAACACGGCACAGGCGCCGTCCAGCACCCGCAGGGAGCGCTCCACCTCGATGGTGAAGTCCACGTGCCCGGGGGTGTCGATGATGTTGATCCGGTGCTGGGGATACTGCCGGTCCATGCCTTCCCAGAAGCAGGTGGTGGCGGCGGAGGTGATGGTGATGCCCCGCTCCTGTTCCTGCTCCATCCAGTCCATGGTCGCGGCGCCATCGTGTACCTCACCGATCTTGTGCGAAATCCCGGTGTAGTACAGGATGCGCTCGGTCGTCGTCGTCTTGCCGGCATCGATGTGCGCCATGATGCCGATATTCCGATAACGTTCGATGGGTGTCTGGCGTGCCACGGTGTTTCCGTATCCCCGGGTCGGGATCCTCCTGCTATATATTTAAGGTTCAGTTACTACCAGCGATAATGGGCGAAGGCCTTGTTGGCCTCGGCCATGCGATGCGTGTCCTCGCGCTTCTTCACGGCGGCGCCGCGGTTCTCGGAAGCCTCGAGGATCTCGCCGGCCAGGCGGGCGCCCATGCCCTTCTCGCCGCGGCGGCGGGCGGCATCGACGATCCAGCGCATGGCCAGGGCGTTGCGCCGCTCGGGACGCACTTCCACCGGCACCTGGTAGGTGGCGCCACCCACGCGGCGGGACTTGACCTCCACCATCGGGCGCACGTTGTCGAGGGCCGTCTCCAGGGCCTCGACCGCGTCCTTCTTGCTCCGCTCGGCCACGGCGTCGAGTGCGCCGTAGACGATCTTCTCGGCCACCGACTTCTTGCCGTTGAGCATCACCATGTTGATGAACTTCGCGATCATCTCGGAGCGATACTTCGGGTCCGGAAGAATCGCCCGTTTTTCCGCTTGTCGCCTTCTCGCCATCTGGTTTTTCCTGACGTTTCAATAAGTTGCACAAACCCGCCACGTCGGGCGGGCTGTTGGAAATTTACGACTTGGGCCGCTTGGCGCCGTACTTGGAGCGCCCCTGGCGGCGATCGTTCACGCCGGCGGTGTCCAGCGAGCCGCGCACCACGTGGTAGCGCACACCCGGCAGGTCCTTCACACGACCGCCGCGGATCAGCACCACCGAGTGCTCCTGGAGGTTGTGGCCTTCACCGCCGATGTAGCTGGTGACTTCGTAGCCGTTGGTCAGCCGCACGCGGGCCACCTTGCGCATGGCCGAGTTCGGCTTCTTCGGCGTGGTGGTGTAGACGCGGGTGCAGACCCCACGCTTCTGGGGGCAGGCTTCCAGCGCCGGAACGTTGCTCTTTTCCGCCTTCCGCTTGCGCGGCTTGCGAACCAGTTGGTTGATAGTCGCCATGATTCTTTCTTACTCCAGAAAATAAACGACAGGCCGGAGGACCCGACCTGTCGTAAGGCGCGAAATTGTAGGGACAAGGGGGGACCCTGTCAACAGGATCCCCCGGCCAAATCGCCGATTTCTTGCGAACTTAGCCCTGATCGGCCGGTTCGGAGGCCGATTCGCCGCCGGCCTCGCCCGCCGGGGCTTCCTCGGACCCGGCCGCGCTGCTGCCCAGCACGGCCTCCGCCTCGGCGGCCAGGGCCTCCTCGGCGGTCATCACGTGCCGCTGGCGGCGCTTCTCGGCGTGGAAGGCCAGGCCGGTCCCCGCCGGAATCAGGCGGCCGACGATGACGTTCTCCTTGAGCCCGCGCAGATCGTCCACCTTGCCGGTGACCGCCGCCTCGGTAAGGACACGGGTGGTCTCCTGGAAGGAGGCCGCGGAGATGAACGACTCGGTCGCCAGCGAGGCCTTGGTGATGCCGAGCAGCATGGGCTCGAACAGGGCCGGCTGCTTGCCCTCGGCCACCAGCTTCTCGTTCTCCTCGAGAATGCGGGTCTTCTCCACCTGCTCGCCGCGCAGGTACTTGGAATCGCCGGGGCTGGTGATTTCCACCTTGCGCAGCATCTGCCGGACGATGACCTCGATGTGCTTGTCGTTGATCTTCACGCCCTGCAGACGGTAGACGTCCTGCACCTCGTTGACGATGTAGCGGGCCAGTTCCTCGACCCCCAGCAGGCGCAGGATGTCGTGCGGGTTCGGCTCGCCCTCGGCAATCACCTCGCCCTTCTCGACGTGTTCCCCTTCGAACACCGTGATCTGGCGCCACTTCGGGATCAGCGTCTCGTAGGGCTCGCCGCCGTCGGTGGGGGTGATCACCAGGCGCTGCTTGCCCTTGGTCTCCTTGCCGAAGGAGATGGTGCCCGAAATCTCGGCCAGGATGGACGATTCCTTGGGCTTGCGGGCCTCGAACAGATCGGCCACCCGGGGCAGACCGCCGGTGATGTCGCGGGTCTTGGAGGACTCCTGCGGGATGCGGGCCAGAATGTCGCCCACGCCCACTTCGGCACCGTCCTTGAGCTGGATGATGGCGCCGGCCGGCAGGTAGTAGTGGGCCGGGATCTCGGTGCCCGCCAGGTTCAGGTCGTTGCCGTCCTTGTCCACCAGCTTGACCATGGGCCGCAGATCCTTGGCCTGGGTGCCGCGCTGCTTGGGATCGGTGACGACCAGGCTGGTCAGGCCCGTGATCTCGTCCACTTCGGAGGTCACGGTGACACCCTCGACCACGTCGACGAACTTCACGAAACCGGCCACCTCGGTGACGATCGGGTGGGTGTGCGGATCCCAGGTGGCCACAATCTGGCCGGCTTCCACGTGATCACCGTCGTTGACGGTGATGTCGGCGCCGTAGGGCACCTTGTAGCGCTCGCGCTCGCGGCCGTGCTCGTCGAGCACGGTGATCTCGCCGGAGCGGGACACCGCCACGTTCTTGCCGGAGGCGTGGCGCACGGTCTTGATGTTGTGCAGGCGCACGGTGCCGCTGGTCTTGACCTCGATGCTGTTGGCCGCGGCCGAGCGGCTGGCGGCGCCGCCGATATGGAAGGTGCGCATGGTCAGCTGGGTGCCGGGCTCGCCGATGGACTGGGCGGCAATCACGCCGACCGCCTCGCCCTCGTTCACCAGGTGGCCGCGGGCCAGGTCGCGACCGTAGCAGGTGGCGCACACGCCGTAGCGGTTCTCGCAGGTGATGGGCGAACGCACCTTGATGTGGTCGATGGCCATCTCCTCGAGGCGCTCCATCCACTTCTCGTCCAGCAGGGTGCCGGCGGGGATCAGCACTTCGTCGCTGTCGCCCTTGCGCACGTCCTCGGCCAGCACGCGACCCAGGGCCCGCTCGGACAGGGCCTCGACCACGTCGCCACCCTCGATCAGGGAAGCCATCATCAGGCCGTTGTCGGTGCCGCAGTCCTCGCCGATGATCACCAGATCCTGGGAGACGTCCACCAGCCGGCGGGTCAGGTAGCCCGAGTTGGCGGTCTTCAGGGCGGTGTCGGCCAGACCCTTGCGGGCGCCGTGGGTGGAGATGAAGTACTGCAGCACCGAGAGGCCCTCACGGAAGTTGGCGGTGATGGGCGTCTCGATGATGGAGCCGTCGGGCTTGGCCATCAGGCCGCGCATGCCGGCCAGCTGCCGGATCTGGGCGGCGGAGCCACGGGCCCCGGAGTCGGCCATCATGTAGATGGAGTTGAAGGACGGCACCTTGACGGTGTTGCCGTCCTTGTCCACCACTTCCTCGGTGCCGAGGCGCTCCATCATGGCCTTGGCGATGAGATCGTTGGTGCGCGACCAGATGTCGATGACCTTGTTGTAGCGCTCGCCGTAGGTCACGAGGCCCGAGGTGTACTGCTCCTCGATCTCGCGCACCTCTTCCTCGGCGGCGGCCAGGATCTCGGCCTTCTCCGGCGGGATGACCATGTCTTCCACGCCGAAGGAGACGCCGGCCCGGGTCGAGTAGGCAAAGCCCATGTACATGAGCTGGTCGGCGAAGATCACCGTGTCCTTCAGGCCCAGGCGCCGGTAGCAGGCGTTGATCAGGTTGGAGATGGCCTTCTTCTTCATGTCCCGGTTGACGAGATCGAAGGGCAGGCCCTCGGGCACGATCTCCCAGATCAGCGCGCGGCCGACGGTGGTGTCCTGCAGGGTGGTCTTCTCGTGGCGGTTGCCGTCGTCGTCGAATTCCACCTCGGTGATGCGCACCTTGACCTTGGCCTGCATGTCCACGGTGCGGTTGGCATAGGCGCGCATGACCTCGTTGGTGTCGGCGAACACCATGCCCTCGCCCCTGGCGTTGATGCGCTCGCGGGACAGGTAGTACAGGCCCAGCACCACGTCCTGGGAGGGCACGATGATGGGCTCGCCGTTGGCCGGCGAGAGGATGTTGTTGGTGGACATCATCAGCGCCCGCGCCTCGAGCTGGGCTTCCAGCGACAGGGGCACGTGCACGGCCATCTGGTCGCCGTCGAAGTCGGCGTTGAAGGCGGTGCACACCAGCGGATGGAGCTGGATGGCCTTGCCCTCGATCAGGATCGGCTCGAAGGCCTGGATGCCCAGGCGGTGCAGGGTGGGAGCACGGTTGAGCATCACCGGATGCTCGCGGATCACCTCTTCGAGGATGTCCCAGACCTCCGGCCCTTCCTTGTCCACCATCTTCTTGGCCGCCTTGATGGTGGTGGCCAGGCCGCGGCGCTCCAGCTTGCTGAAGATGAAGGGCTTGAACAGTTCCAGGGCCATCTTCTTGGGCAGGCCGCACTGGTGCAGCTTGAGGGTCGGGCCGACCACGATCACGGAACGGCCCGAGTAGTCCACGCGCTTGCCCAGCAGGTTCTGGCGGAAGCGGCCCTGCTTGCCCTTGATCATGTCGGCCAGGGACTTGAGCGGGCGCTTGTTGGAACCGGTGATGGCGCGGCCGCGGCGGCCGTTGTCGAGCAGCGCGTCCACCGACTCCTGCAGCATGCGCTTCTCGTTGCGCACGATGATGTCCGGCGCGTTGAGATCCAGCAGGCGGCGCAGGCGGTTGTTGCGGTTGATGACCCGGCGATAGAGATCGTTCAGATCGGAGGTGGCGAAGCGGCCGCCCTCCAGGGGCACCAGCGGACGCAGCTCCGGCGGCAATACCGGCAGCACGGTCATCACCATCCACTCGGGCTTGTTGCCCGACTCGATGAAGGCTTCCAGCAGCTTGAGGCGCTTGCCCAGCTTCTTGAGCTTGGTCTCCGACTTGGTGGCGTTGATGTCCTCGCGCACCTGCGCGGCTTCCTTCTCCAGATCCAGGGAGGAGAGCAGCGCGTGGATGGCCTCGGCGCCCATGCGCGCGTCGAACTCGTCGCCGAATTCCTCGATGGTCTCCAGGTAGGCCTCGTCGGTGAGCAGCTGGCCACGCTCGAGGGTGGTCATGCCCGGATCGATGACCACGAAGGCCTCGAAGTAGAGCACCCGCTCGATGTCGCGCAGGGTCATGTCCAGCAGCAGGCCCATGCGCGAGGGCAGGGACTTGAGGAACCAGATGTGGGCCACCGGGCTGGCCAGCTCGATGTGGCCCATACGCTCGCGGCGCACCTTGGCCAGGGTCACCTCGATGCCGCACTTCTCGCAGATCACGCCGCGGTGCTTGAGGCGCTTGTACTTGCCGCACAGGCATTCGTAGTCCTTCACCGGCCCGAAGATCTTGGCGCAGAACAGGCCGTCCCGTTCCGGCTTGAAGGTGCGGTAGTTGATGGTCTCCGGCTTCTTGACCTCGCCGTAGGACCACGAACGGATCTTCTGGGGCGACGCCAGGCCGATGCGGATGGCGTCGAAGTCTTCAACCTGACCTTGCTGCTTGAGGATCTTGAGTAGATCTTTCACGTTTTCACTCCTGAATAGTGCATGCGGGCCGCGGCCCGCCGGTGCCGGCCCCGCAGGGCCGGCTGGCCACCCCGAATCAGTCTTCGGTCTGCTCCAGTTCGATGTCGATGCCCAGGGAGCGGATTTCCTTCAGCAACACGTTGAAGGATTCGGGCATGCCCGGCTCCATGTGGTGATCGCCGTCCACGATGTTCTTGTACATCTTGGTGCGGCCGTTCACGTCGTCCGACTTGACGGTGAGCATCTCCTGCAGGGTATAGGCGGCGCCGTAGGCCTCCAGGGCCCAGACCTCCATCTCCCCGAAGCGCTGGCCGCCGAACTGGGCCTTGCCGCCCAGCGGCTGCTGGGTGACCAGGCTGTACGGGCCGGTGGAGCGGGCATGCATCTTGTCATCCACCAGGTGGTTGAGCTTGAGCATGTACATGTAGCCCACGGTCACCGGCCGCTCGAAGGGCTCGCCGGTGCGCCCGTCGATGAGGGTGGTCTGGCCCGAGGTGGGCAGATCCGCCAGCTCGAGGAGCTGCTTGATGTCGTCCTCGGTGATGCCGTCGAAGACCGGGGTGGCCATGGGCACGCCCTTGCGCAGGTTGTGCGCCAGTTCCAGGATCTCCTCGTCGCTGAAGGACTTGAGATCCTCCTTCTGGCCGCCGGTCTTGTTGTAGATGGCCTCGAGGAACTTGCGGATGTCGGCGACCTTCTGCTTCTCGGCGCGCAGCATGGCGTCGATCTTCTTGCCCAGGCCGCGGGCGGCCCAGCCCAGGTGGGTCTCCAGCACCTGACCCACGTTCATGCGCGATGGCACACCCAAGGGGTTGAGCACGATGTCCACCGGCTCGCCGTCCTCGGTGTGGGGCATGTCCTCCACCGGCACGATCATGGAGATCACGCCCTTGTTGCCGTGGCGGCCGGCCATCTTGTCGCCGGGCTGGATGCGGCGCTTGACGGCCAGGTGCACCTTGACCATCTTCAGCACGCCGGGGGCCAGATCGTCACCGGTGGTGAGCTTGGCCTTCTTCTCCTCGAACTTGGCGTCGAAGTCCTTGCGCAACTGCTTGATCTGGGCGCCGATGGCCTCCAACTGGGCGTTGGCCTCCTCGTTGCGCAGACGGATCTCGAACCACTTCTCCCGCGGCAGCTCGGCCAGGTAGCCCTTGGTGATCTTGCTGCCGGCCTTGAGCTTGTTGGGGCCGCCTTCGGCCACCTTGCCCAGCAGCATGTGCTCGACGCGCTGGTAGGCGTCGTCTTCCATGATGCGGCGCTGGTCGTCGAAGTCCTTGCGGATGCGGGCCAGTTCCGATTCCTCGATGGCCTTGGCCCGGGAGTCCTTCTCCAGCCCGTCGCGGGTGAACACCTGCACGTCGATGACCGTGCCGGCCATGCCCGAGGGCACGCGCAGGGAGGTGTCCTTCACGTCCGCCGCCTTCTCGCCGAAGATGGCGCGCAGCAGCTTCTCTTCCGGGGTGAGCTGGGTCTCGCCCTTGGGCGTGACCTTGCCCACCAGGATGTCGCCCGGCTTGACCTCGGCGCCGATGTAGACGATGCCGGCCTCGTCCAGCTTGGCCAGGGCCGCCTCGCCCACGTTGGGGATGTCGCCGGTGATCTCCTCGGAGCCCTGCTTGGTGTCGCGGGCCACGCAGGTCAGCTCCTCGATGTGGATGGTGGTGTAGCGATCCTCCTGCACCACCCGCTCGGAGACCAGGATGGAGTCCTCGAAGTTGTAGCCGTTCCAGGGCATGAAGGCCACCAGCATGTTCTGCCCCAGGGCCAGCTCGCCCATGTCGGTGGACGGGCCGTCGGCCAGCACGTCGCCGCGGGCGATGGCATCGCCCGGCTTGACCAGCGGCCGCTGGTTGATGCAGGTATTCTGGTTGGAACGGGTGTACTTGATGAGGTTGTAGATGTCCACGCCCGGCTCGCCGGCGACGGTCTCGTCGTCATTGACCCGCACCACGATGCGCGCGGCGTCCACCGAGTCGACGATGCCACCGCGGCGGGCGACCACGGTCACGCCCGAGTCCACCGCCACGGTGCGCTCGATGCCGGTGCCCACCAGGGGCTTGTCGGCGCGCAGGGTCGGCACCGCCTGGCGCTGCATGTTGGAGCCCATCAGGGCGCGGTTGGCGTCGTCGTGCTCGAGGAACGGAATCAGGGCCGCGGCCACCGAGACGATCTGCTTGGGCGAGACATCGATGTAGTCGATGCGGTCCGGGGTGGCCATGGTGAACTCGTTCTGGTGCCGGCAGGGCACCAGCTCGTCGGTCAGCCGGCCGCGGCTGTCCACGGTGGCGTTGGCCTGGGCGATCACGAAGTCGCCCTCGTCGATGGCCGACAGATAGTGCACCTCGTCGGTCAGCTTGCCGTTGACCACCTTGCGGTACGGGGTTTCGAGGAAGCCGTACTCGTTGGTGCGGGCGTACACGGCCAGCGAGTTGATGAGACCGATGTTCGGACCTTCCGGCGTCTCAATGGGGCAGACCCGGCCGTAGTGGGTCGGATGCACGTCGCGCACCTCGAAGCCGGCCCGCTCGCGGGTCAGGCCGCCCGGACCCAGGGCCGAGATGCGGCGCTTGTGGGTCACCTCCGACAGCGGGTTGTTCTGATCCATGAACTGGGACAGCTGGCTGGAGCCGAAGAACTCCTTGATGGCCGCGGACACCGGCTTGGCGTTGATCATCTCCTGGGGCATCAGGTTGTCGGACTCGGCCAGGCTCAGGCGTTCCTTCACGGCGCGCTCCACGCGCACCAGGCCCACGCGGAACTGGTTCTCGGCCATCTCGCCCACGGAGCGGATGCGGCGGTTGCCGAGGTGGTCGATGTCGTCCACCTGACCCCGGCCGTCGCGGATGTCGATGAGCACCTTGATCACGTCCAGGATGTCTTCCTTGGACAGGGTGCCCGGGCCCTCGATCTCCTTGCGGCCCACGCGGCGGTTGAACTTCATGCGGCCCACGGCCGACAGGTCGTAGCGCTCGGGGGTGAAGAACAGGTTCTTGAACAGGTTCTCGGCGGCCTCCTTGGTGGGCGGCTCGCCGGGGCGCATCATGCGGTAGATCTCCACCTGGGCCTCGAGCTGGGTGGTGGTGGGATCGATACGCAGGGTGTTGGAGATGTAGGGGCCGTGATCCAGATCGTTGGTGAAGATGGTCTGGAACTCCTCGATGCCGGCCTGCCTGATCTGCTCGATCAGCTCCTCGGTGATCTCGTCGTTGGCGCGGGCGATGATCTCGCCGGTCTGCGGGTTGACCAGATCGTGGGCCAGCACCTTGCCCAGCAGATACTCGTCGGGCACGTGCAGGGCCTTGACGTTGGCCTTCTCCAGCTCGCGGATGTGGCGGGCGGTGATGCGCCGGCCCTCTTCCACCAGCACCTTGTTCTTGATCTTGATGTCGAAGGTGGCGGTCTCGCCGCGCAGCCGCTCCGGCACCAGATCCAGGGTGAAGCCGTCCTTGGTCAGCCGGAAGGTGTTCTTCTCGAAGAACATGTCCAGCATCTCCTGCGTGCTGTAGCCCATGGCGCGCAGCAGGACGGTGACCGGCAGCTTGCGCCGACGGTCGATGCGGGTGAACAGGCAGTCCTTGGGATCGAACTCGAAGTCCAGCCAGGAACCGCGGTAGGGAATCACGCGGGCGTTGAACAGCAGCTTGCCGGAGGAATGGGTCTTGCCCTTGTCGTGATCGAAGAACACGCCGGGCGAACGGTGGAGCTGGGAGACGATGACCCGCTCGGTGCCGTTGATGACGAAGGTGCCGTTCTCGGTCATGAGCGGAATCTCGCCCATGTAGACTTCCTGTTCACGAATGTCCTTGACGGTCGGCTCCTTGGCCTCCTTGTCGTAGATGACCAGGCGGACCTTGACCCGCAGGGGCGCGGCATAGGTCACGCCGCGCATCTGGCACTCCTTCACGTCGAAGGTCGGCGTTCCCAGGCGATAGCTCACGTATTCGAGCGCGGCATTGCCGGAATAGCTGACGATCGGGAACACGGATTTGAAGGCGGCGTGCAGGCCCTTGTCCTTGCGCTGGTCCTCGGGCACGCCTTCCTGCAGAAAGTCGCGGTACGACTCGATCTGGGTTGCGAGCAGGTAGGGAACCTCGAGAATGCTGGCACGCCGGCCGAAGTTCTTACGAATCCGTTTCTTTTCTGTGAACGAGTATGCCATTGGACACCTTGCGAATCGCCATTGAATATGGGTGGTTCAGGGCCGTTGCCGTCGCGGCAACGACGAATGCACGGCGGGCCGGCATCCCCTTGCGGGCATACCGGCCGGCCGTGCGATCATCAATCTCTGTCGCCGGACACCCGGCATCCCGGTTCCTGGGAACCCGGTATGCCGGATGGTCACCAAAGCGTCTGGCAAGATTACTTGAGCTCGACGCTGGCGCCAGCTTCTTCCAGTTGCTTCTTGACTTCTTCGGCTTCGTCCTTGGAAACGCCTTCCTTGATGGTGGAGGGGGCGCCCTCGACCATTTCCTTGGCTTCCTTCAGGCCCAGACCGGTGATGGCCCGGACGGCCTTGATCACGCCAACCTTGTTGTCGCCGAAGCTGGTCATGACCACGTCGAACTCGTCCTTCTCGGCAGCGGCTTCGCCACCGGCGGCAGCGCCACCGGCAGCCGGCGCAGCGGCCACGGCCGCGGCGGCGGTCACGCCGAACTTCTCTTCCATTGCCTCGATCAGATCGACCACTTCCATCACGGTCATGTTGCTGATCGCTTCCAGAATCTCGTCTTTGGATACAGCCATTGTCTTTCTCCTGATATCGTTGAATTGGGGTTAAGCGGCCTGCTTGGCATCGCGTACCGCCGCCACGGTCCGAACCAGTTTGCCCGGCACTTCGTTGAGGGTCCGCGCCAGCTTGGCGATCGGCGCCTGCATGACCGACATGAGCATGCTGATGGCCTGCTCCTTGGTCGGCAGGCTGGCGAGCCGATCCAGTTCGCTGGCCGGCAGCAGTTGCCCGCTGACCGACAGCGCCTTGATTACCAGCTTGTCGTTTTCCTTGGCGAAGTCCTTGAGCACTCGGGCAGCCGCGCCGGGGTCTTCCTGGGAAAACGCGATCAGCAACGGCCCCACGAGGGTCTCGTTCAGGCACGCATAGTCCGTTCCTTCGAGCGCACGCTTGGCCAGGGTGTTCTTCACCACGCGCATGTAGACACCGCCCTGCCGGGCCTTGGCCCGCAGTTCGGTCATCTCGTTGGCGCTCAGACCCATGTATTCCGCGGTGACCGCAGAATAGGCGCTCTTGGCAACGTCGGCGACTTCAGCAACGATGGCCTGTTTTTCCGCAAAACTCAGTGCCACGTGAACTCACCTCTTGCGTGTGACGACTTCCGGACGGGCAAGTCGTCGTGGACAGGGGCGGAACCTGCGTCCCGCCGGTTGTTACAGTGATACCAGAGCAGACAAGGCTGCACGGGCTCACCATCTGCGCAGGCCGGAAACGGGTTTCCATTAAGCCCGCGGCCGGGTTGCCCCGGACGCGGACACCTGCGGTCTTTGACGGACGCCGACCGTTGCCGGTCGACGGCCCCAAAGTTCGTGACCGCTCAGACGCCCAGCGACGCCTGATCGACCGGGATCCCCGGGCCCATGGTGGTGGACACGGAAATCTTCTTCATGTACTGACCCTTGGCCGCCGCCGGCTTGGCCTTCTTGAGGTCGGCCAGCAGGGCTTCCAGGTTTTCCTTCAGATCCTGGGGATCGAATTCCACGTTGCCGATGCGGGCGTGCACGATGCCCGCCTTGTCGGTGCGATAGCGCACCTGACCGGCCTTGGCGTTCTTCACCGCGGTCTCCACGTCGGGGGTCACGGTGCCCACCTTGGGGTTCGGCATCAGGCCGCGGGGGCCCAGGATCTGGCCCAGCTGGCCCACCACGCGCATGGCGTCCGGGGTGGCGATGACCACGTCGAAATCCAGATTTCCCTTCTTGATCTCCTCGGCCAGATCCTCGAAGCCGACCACGTCGGCCCCGGCGGCCCTGGCCTTCTCGGCATTCTCGCCCTGGGCGAAGACGGCCACGCGCACGCTCTTGCCGGTACCGTGGGGCAGTACGGTGGAACCGCGCACCACCTGATCCGATTTACGGGGATCGACGCCCAGGTTCACGGCCACGTCCACCGCCTCGGTGAACTTGGCGTGGGGGATTTCCTTGAGGAGCTGCAGGGCCTCGTCGATGGGATAGACCTTGCCCGGCTCGACCTTCTCGCGGATTGCCTTGAAACGCTTGCTCAGCTTGGCCATTTACACACCCTCCGTCTCGATGCCCATGCTGCGGGCGCTGCCGGCGATGGTGCGCACGGCGGCGTCCATGTCGGCGGCGGTCAGATCCGGCTCCTTGAGCCTGGCGATCTCCTCGAGCTGCTCGCGGGTCACCTTGCCGACCTTGTCGCGGTTGGGCACGCCCGACCCCTTCTGGATGCCGGCAGCCTTCTTCAGCAGCACGGACGCCGGCGGGGTCTTCATGATGAAGGTGAAGCTGCGGTCGTTGTAGACGGTGATCACCACCGGCACCGGCATGCCCTTCTCGATGTTCTGGGTCTGGGCGTTGAAGGCCTTGCAGAACTCCATGATGTTCACGCCGTGCTGACCCAGCGCCGGGCCGACGGGCGGCGAAGGATTGGCCTCCTGCGCCGGCACCTGCAGCTTGATGTAAGCTTCGATTTTCTTTGCCATGTTTTACTCCTGTGGGTACAAGCGCCTTGCGGCTCCCCGGTTCTTAGTAACGAGGGACGAGGGACGAGGGACGAGGCGGGGTGGTGCCTGCGGCACCCACCTTCACCTCGGCCCTCGGCCCTCGCCACTCGGCCCTGTCGAAAAGGCATGACGCCTTTGGCGTCACGCCTTTTCGACCTGGCTGAATTCCAGCTCCACCGGCGTGGAACGGCCGAAGATGGACACTTCCACGCGCAGGCGGTTCTTGTCGTAGTCGACTTCCTCGACCACGCCGTTGAAGTCGTTGAACGGGCCTTCGTTGATGCGCACCACCTCGCCCGGCTCGAACAGAACCTTGGGACGCGGCTTTTCGGCCCCTTCCTGGACGCGGTTGAGGATGGCCTCGGCCTCGGCATCGGAGATGGGCGCCGGCTTGTCGCTGCGCCCGCCGATGAAGCCCATCACCCGCGGCGTCTCCTTCACCAGGTGCCAGGTGTCGTCGTTCATCTCCATCTGCACCAGCACGTAGCCGGGGAAGAACTTGCGCTCGCTCTTGCGCTTCTGGCCGTCCTTCATCTCCACCACTTCCTCGGTGGGAACCAGGATCTCGCCGAACTGATCTTCCATGCCCTTGAGCTTGATGCGCTCCTCCAGGGCACGCTTGACCTGGGATTCGAAGCCCGAATAGGCATGTACGACATACCAGCGCTTGGCCATGGTCTCAGCCTCCCAGTCCGAGGAGCAGCGTCACTGCCCATTTCATCAACAGATCGAACAGCCACAGCATCAGGCCGACGATGACCACCATGGCCATCACCAGCAGGGTGGTCTGCACCGTTTCCTGACGGGTCGGCCACACGGCCTTGCGTACTTCCAGGATGGCCGAACGCCCGAACTCCCAGGCCGCCCGGCCCGGCGTCGACAGCAGGGCCACGCCGGTGGCCAGGCCGAGCACCACGAGCAGGCCGAGCACGCGATAAAGCTGCGGCTGATCGCCAAACTGGTAGAAACCGGCGATGCCGGCCACGACCAGCAATCCGGCCACCAGGAGTTTGAGTTTGTCTGCCATCTGCGCCTTTGACTGCGTCGCTGTTCGTCTCACCGCCTGACGGTGAATATGGCAGGCCAGGAGGGAATCGAACCCCCAACCTGCGGTTTTGGAGACCGCCGCTCTGCCAATTGAGCTACTGGCCTAAAAAACAGGGACGAGGAACTAGGAACGAGGAACGAGGAAAAACCGGGCGCGCTGAGCGCGACCCGGTCTGTTCCTAGTCCCTAGTTCCTCGTACCTCGTTACTGAATTACTCGATGATCTTGGAGACCACGCCGGCGCCGACGGTGCGGCCGCCTTCGCGAATCGCGAAGCGCAGACCCTCTTCCATGGCGATCGGGGCAATCAGGCTCACGGTCATCTGCACGTTGTCGCCCGGCATCACCATCTCCACGCCTTCCGGCAGCTCGCAGGTGCCGGTCACGTCGGTGGTCCGGAAGTAGAACTGCGGACGGTAGCCGTTGAAGAACGGGGTGTGACGACCGCCCTCGTCCTTGCTCAGCACGTACACTTCGCACTCGAACTTGGTGTGCGGGGTGATCGAGCCGGGCTTGGCCAGCACCTGGCCGCGCTCCACTTCGTCGCGCTTGGTGCCGCGCAGCAGCACGCCCACGTTGTCGCCCGCCTGGCCTTCGTCCAGCAGCTTGCGGAACATCTCCACCCCGGTCACGGTGGTGGTCTGGGTCGGGCGGATGCCGACGATTTCCACTTCGTCGCCCACCTTGACGATGCCGCGCTCGATACGCCCGGTCACCACGGTGCCGCGGCCGGAAATCGAGAACACGTCTTCCACCGGCATCAGGAAGTCGCCGTCGATGGCACGCTCCGGCTCCGGAATGTATTCGTCCATCGCCGCCACCAGCTTCTCGATGCTCGGTACGCCAATGTCGGAGGTGTCCCCTTCCAGCGCCTTGAGGGCCGAGCCAATGATCACCGGGGTGTCGTCGCCCGGGAAGTCGTAGCTGTCCAGCAGCTCGCGCACTTCCATCTCCACCAGCTCCAGCAGTTCCTCGTCGTCCACCATGTCGGCCTTGTTCAGGTACACGACGATGTACGGCACGCCCACCTGACGCGACAGCAGGATGTGCTCACGGGTCTGCGGCATGGGGCCGTCCGCGGCGGACACCACCAGAATGGCACCGTCCATCTGCGCAGCACCGGTGATCATGTTCTTCACGTAGTCGGCGTGGCCAGGGCAGTCCACGTGCGCGTAGTGGCGCTTCTCCGACTCGTATTCCACGTGTGCCGTGGCAATCGTGATGCCGCGCGCCTTCTCTTCCGGCGCCGAGTCGATCTGGTCATACGCCTTGGCTTCGCCGCCAAACTTCTCGCCCATCACCTTCGTGATCGCCGCCGTCAGCGTCGTCTTGCCGTGGTCCACGTGACCAATCGTGCCAACGTTCACGTGGGGTTTCGTACGTTCAAATTTTTCCTTGGACACCGCCGGGCCTCCTTCGACTTTCAGTAGTGTTTATACCAATATATAACTGCAAAAAATTTGGAGCCCATACCCAGAATTGAACTGGGGACCTCTCCCTTACCAAGGGAGTGCTCTACCGCTGAGCTATATGGGCGAAAATCAGTTTCGAGTTACTAGGAACTAGGTACTAGGATAGACACGGGACCGTAGCCATCCACCCGCTTTTCCTCGTTCCCAGTTCCTCGTCCCTAGCTCCTGGTTCATTGGAGCGGGTGATGGGAATCGAACCCACGTCATCAGCTTGGAAGGCTGAGGTTCTACCATTGAACTACACCCGCGAAACTGCAGGGACGAGGGCCGAGTGGCAAGGGCCAAGACCCTTGGTCAAACCATCTGGCACGTCTCCTGCCGCGAGTAACCGATTCCCATCAGGTAAAGCTCTTCGGGCTTGCCCGAAAATCTCGTCCCTCGGCCCTCGTCACTCGTCCCTGCTTGTATGGTGGAGGGGGGAGGATTCGAACCTCCGAAGGCGGAGCCGTCAGATTTACAGTCTGATCCCTTTGGCCACTCGGGAACCCCTCCGCGCGAACGAAGCTGCGTATTTTCGTCGAGCGGTCACCCGCTGTCAACCGTTCGTCGGCCGGAAATGCCTGATTTTTCGCGGCATCCGCCCCGGTGCGGGTGTAAAAAACCCGGATCCGCCATCCGGCGTTCCGGGGAGATTTGGTGCCGGCACGAGGAGTCGAACCCCGGACCTACTGATTACAAGTCAGTTGCTCTACCAGCTGAGCTATACCGGCCGCTGCCCGGCCTGGCCGGGGAGGCGCATTCTATCCAACTGCCGCCGCCAGGCGCAATCCCGTCAGGCCCGATCGTCGCAGGCCCGGGTCGTCAATCGGGCCCCGGCGCGAATGCGATGGATCTCCTCCATGACGCCGGGATCCGGCTTGCCGGCATCCACGGGCCAGTCGAGCCAGTATTCGCGGCGCGGCAGTTCCACCTTTTCGAACGTGGGCTTGAAGCCCAGTTTCTGCATCTGCTTGATGCGGCGGTGGGCCGACTCGAACTTGGAGAACACGCCCAGCGAGATGGCATTGGCCTTCTCCCCGGTCGGCACCAGGAAGTAGTCATGCACCTTCAGTTCCTTGAGCCGTTTCAGCGACTTGCGTGCCTCGGCCCGGGATTCGGCAGGCGGCAGCAGCACCCAGTAGGCCTTGCGGCGGGCGTCCTTGCTCACCCGGCGCTCGGCGCGGATACCACCGGCCTTGAGGGCGGCGGCCGCCAGGCCGGCCTGGCGGGTGGTCTCGAAGGGGCCCAGCGAGTAGCAGCGTCCGACCGGCGCGGTGGTCTCCGGCCGGTTCTGGGCCTCGTCGAGCAGCACCAGGGACAGGGCCGCATCGCGCTCGTCACCAACCGCCTGTGGCCGCTCGGCGGGACGATAATGCCAGAAGAACACGGCGATGTTGGCCAGCAGCAGCAGATAGATGATCCATTTCATGAACTTGCGACGTCCTCCCGGGCGATGCGGGCCAGTCCCCGCAGGACCAGGGCCGGTTCCGTGACATGGGGAATCTCGAGATGGCGACTGAGCAGGGCACTGTCGCCGCCGGTGAGCACGCATTGTACCGATTCCCGGGCCTCGCTTTCGAGTCGCTGCACCGCGCTTTCAATCAGGGCGCAAAGCGCCGCAAGCGCCCCGTTGGCGAGACAGGCCTCGGTGCTCCTGCCCGGCATGCGTTCGGGAACCGGCAGCTCCGCCGCCGGCACGGAAGTGCCCTCCAGCACGCCCGAAACCAGTTGCCTTCGGCCGGGCAGGATATAACCACCGAGATGACGACCGCCGGGAGCCAGCAGATCCACCGTCGTGGCCGTGCCGGCATCCACGACACAGGCATAACCGGGACACAGGGCCCGCAGGGCCACCAGTGCCGCCCAGCGATCGCTGCCCAGCCGGGCCGGATCGGCATAGGCGTTGATCACACCCAGCCCCCGGGCCGGCGAGCGAACCCGCTCGGGCGCCAACGCCAGTCGCGTTTGCGCCCATTGCGCGATCCGCTCCCAGACCGATTCATCGGCCACGCAACTGGCGACGATCCGGCCTGGCGTTGCCTCCGCGTTCAGCATCACGTCGAGATCGGAAATGGCCGGCTGACCGCCATGCACCAGCTGACCACCGGTGAGGAAACTACCGTCCACATCGACGGCCCAGCGCAGACGGGTGTTGCCCACGTCCAGCAACAGAATCGCGTCAGTCATGCCGCGGCCTCACGCTGACCTCGCCGGCATGCCAGGACGTCATCCCCGCCGGGGTCTCGACCCGCAGCGCCCCTTCCCCGTCGATGCCCCGGGCGATGCCGGTCACCGGCCCTTCCTGTCGCTGCAGGACGACGGGACGATCATGCAGCAGATCGGCCTTTTGCCAGTCCGCCAGACTGGCGGCAAGGCCGTGCTCGGTGTGGGCCTGCAGGGTTGCGACGAGATGGTTGATCAGGATAGCGGTCAGGCGATTGCGATCCGGCGGCGCACCGAGGATGGTCGCAAGATCGACCCAGGGCTGATCGATCCGGTCATGATGGTCCTGCGGCATGGCCACGTTGAGGCCGATGCCAATCACCACCTGCCAGGGGCCCTCCGCCTCGCCGCGCAGTTCCAGCAGGATCCCCGCCAGCTTGCGTCCCTGCCACCAGAGATCATTGGGCCACTTGATGCCGTGATTGTAGGCGCCGACATCCGCCAGGGCCCGCCAGACGGCCACCGCCACGGCCGGACTCAGGCCCGCCAGGGGTTCGGAAGAAGCGAACCGCCAGCCCAGACTGAGATAGAGATTGGCCGCCGGCGGGGAATGCCATTGCCGCCCACGCCGACCCCGCCCGGCGGTCTGCTGCTCGGCCAGAACCACCTGGCCATGGATGTCCTGCTCCCGGGTGCGCTCGAGCAGGTGGGCATTGGTGGAATCGAGGCACCAGTGCACCGCGATGTCGGCAATCGCCTTGCGGACGTGATCATTCAGTTGCGCCGCGATGCCTGCGCTGTCGAGCAGGGCAACGGGACGGGCGAGCCGGTAGCCCCGCCCCGGGACCGACTGTACATCGAGTCCCCATTGCTCGCGCAGCTGGCGCAGGATCTTCCAGATGGCTGCCCGGGACAGCCCCAGCTCGGCCCCCAGCGCCTGTCCCGAATGGAAGCGGCCATCGGCCAGCCGCTGCAGGATGGCACCCCGCGTGTCCACGTCGCGTCAGTCGGACTCGCCGTTTTCGTGAATGCGGACGGCGTGCACGTCACAGGGTGTGCCGTGCAACACGGCATTGGCCGTCGAGCCCAGCAACAGCTTGACGCCGTGCCGGCCGTGGGTGCCGATGACGATGAGATCCACCCCGTTCTCCTTCGCGTACTCGAGGATGGTCCCTTTCACCGGACCCAGTTCCACCTGCTGCTTTGCATCCCCGAGGTCGAACTCCCGGGCGATCCGCTGCAGGAAATCACGCCCCCGTTCCAGCAGCGGCGCGTCGATCTCCACCGGCAGCGGGCCGATGAGATCGTAGCTGGTATCGATGATCACCGGTTCCACCACGTGCAGCAGGGTCAGCCGGGATCCGTAACGGGTTGCCAGATCCCGTGCGCGGGCAAGAACCTGGCGTGCCTCGTCGGAGACGTCCAGGGGCACGAGGACGTGCTGGTAGGCTTCGGCATTCATGACGGGCTTCCTCCGGGCGCGGGCACGAGGAATAGTTTGGCACAAAGGCCAACGGCGTTCGAGTTTCCCAAAAGAGAAAACCCCGCATGCTTGCACATGCGGGGTTTTCGGGATTAAAGCCTGGCGGTGACCTACTTTCACATGGGGAGGCCCCACACTATCATCGGCGCTGAGCAGTTTCACTTCCGAGTTCGGGATGGGATCGGGTGGTTCCCGCTCGCCATGGCCGCCAGGCAAACTGGTAAAGGATCGTCGACTTGCGTCGCCGAGCCTCAATTCGATGATGAATCGTCCGGACAGTGCACGTTCGTTGACAACCGCACCCAGAACATTTGGGTGTTATATGGTCAAGCCTCACGGGCAATTAGTACTGGTTAGCTTCACGCATTACTGCGCTTCCACACCCAGCCTATCAACCTTGTGGTCTACAAGGGCCCTTCAGGGATCTCGAGGATCCAGTGAGACCTCATCTTGGGGGGGGCTTCCCGCTTAGATGCTTTCAGCGGTTATCCCGTCCGTTCATAGCTACCCGGCAGTGCCACTGGCGTGACAACCGGAACACCAGAGGAACGTCCACTCCGGTCCTCTCGTACTAGGAGCAGCTCCCCTCAAGTCTCAAACGCCCACGGCAGATAGGGACCGAACTGTCTCACGACGTTCTAAACCCAGCTCGCGTACCACTTTAAATGGCGA
>JALVBM010000432.1:0-12500 GCA_027010665.1 Chromatiales bacterium | reverse complement strand
TGTAGCTGTTGGCGCCGAAATCGTAGCTGTCGATGATGTCGCGCTCTTCCGAGGAAGAGGTGAGGATCACCACCGGCAGACGGCGGGTCCGTTCGTCGTTCTTGATGCGCTTGAGCACTTCCAGGCCATCCACCTTGGGCAATTTCAGATCCAGCAGGACCACGACCGGCAGTTCGCAGGGGTCCCGATCCGCGAACTTCCCTTCGCAGAACAGGAAGTCCAGGGCTTCCACGCCGTCCCGGGCAACGGCGATTTCGTTGGCCAGGTTGCTCTTCTTGAGCGCCCGCAGGGCGAGCGCCTCGTCGTCCGGGTTGTCCTCCACCAGCAGGATCATCTTCTTCTTGAAACCCATGCGACCCCTCTCCTCCCGTTTTGTTCTGATGACCGCGATCGCGCTGACCGCCCGTTTAACTTAGCAAATCCATCGGAAAAATGCGGCCTTTGTTGCAATATTTTACATTTGGGGCAACCGGGTATGGCATGCAGCATAGGGTATCGGCCCCATCCGCAAAGGGTTTAGCCCGCTTCACCGTCCGCGGGCTCACCCTGTTCCATCCCCTCTGCCGGAATGACCCGGTTCGTACCGTTGGCCCTGCCGAGCGTGAAACAGAATTTCGCCCCCTCGCCCGGTGCGGCCTGCGCCCAGATCCGTCCGCCATGACGACGGACGATGCGCTCCGCCGTGGCCAGGCCGATGCCGCTGCCGGGAAATTCGGCATCGGTGTGCAGGCGGTGAAAGGGGGCAAACAGCTTGGCGGCATGGGCCATGTCGAACCCGGCACCGTTGTCGCTCACGCAGAAGGCCGTCTGGCCTTCGTGGATCTCCCGGGTCAGGCGGATCGCCGGCTGCGGAGTCTGCCCGGTGTATTTCCAGGCATTGCCCAGCAGGTTTTCGAGCAGGGCACGCAGCAGCCCCGGATCGCCTTCGGCGAAAAGTCCGGGCTCGATGTGCCAGTGCACGTCACGCGCCGGTTCGCGGCGGGTCAGCTCGCCGGCAATTTCCCTGGCCAGTGCCGAGAGATCCACCCTTTGCCAGTGGAGCTCGCTGCGGCTCAGGCGCGAGAGCTTGAGCAGAGCGTCGATCAGGTTGCCCATGCGCTGGGCGGCCTTGCGCACCCGTTCCAGATAGTCGACGCCCGTGGCATCGAGCCGGTCTCCGTACTCTTCCAGCAGGGCATGACTGAATCCGTCGATGGCCCGCAGCGGCGAGCGCAGATCATGGGATACCGAGTAACTGAAGGACGCCAGCTCCCGGTTGCTGGCCAGGAGCTGTTCGGTCCGTTCGGCCACCCGCTCCTCGAGCAGTTCCTGGTGGCGACGCAGGGCCTCGGTGGTCTGGCGATGGTCCCACAGTTCCAGCACCAGCGAGGTCATGTCGGCAACCGAGGCGGCGAAGTTCTGCTCGTCGAGCTCCCACATCCGCGGGCCACCCACGTGCTCGATGCACAGGACACCGCTGACCCGGCTGCCCCGGCGCAGGGGAGCATCGAGCATGGCCCCGATGCCATTGGGAGACAGATACGGCCCGGAGAACGCGCGGGTCTCCGGGGCCTGGTGGGCATCGTTGGCCGCGATCACCCGGTTCTCGTCCAGGGCACGGAAGTAGTCGGGATAATCTCGGGCCTGCAATACCAAGCCGCTGCCATGCCGATCCGGTTCGGCTTCATAGAGGTCCTGACAGATCAGCTCATCGTGCGCTTCATTGAACAGCCAGATGCCGACCCGGCCCACCGCCATGGCCCGGGCCACGGTTTCCGTGGTTTCGGCCAGGACTGCGGCCGGATCTTCCTCTGCAGCGGCCTGGGCCCGGGACAGGGTCAGCAATGCCTGGTGCTGGGCCTGCTGGCGCTGTTCCAGCCGGTTTCGCTCTTCGCGCAGGCGGGTGGCGTGTATGGCCATGGCCGCCTCGCGGGCCAGACTCTCCAGGAGCATCTGATCCCAGCGGGTGTAGTGAACGCGTCGCTCCCGGGAGATGCTCATCAACACCCCGATCGGCTCACCGTCCAGCAGCAGCGGCGTGCCGATGGCGGAGATCACCCTGAAGGCGGCACGCATGCGCGGACTGACCCGCGGATCCCGGGCCACGTCGTCGATGGCCAGCGTCGCCTTCTGATGGTAGACGTTCACTGCCATGGAGACTTCGTCGAGGGACAGGCGAAAATGGCCCTCTGCCCGGTATTTCGCGCCGGTCTGGGCCACGCCGACCAGTTCGTTCCGGACCGGATCCTTGAGAATCAGGAATGCCATATCTCCCCGGATGACTTCGTGCACCACTTCCACCACGGCATCGAGCAAATCGGGCAGCGCCCGGCTTTCGCCGGCGCTGCGCAGTACGCGGTTGGCCACGTCGAGGATTTCACTGCGCACCCGCAGCTCGTTGAGCAGGTGGCGATAACCGTCGGTGAGAACCCCCAGTTCATCGGTGGAGCAGGGCCGGAGCTGACCGGCCGGATCGGGGACACGCCGCTCCGTATCGATGGCGCCTTCCAGCGGCCTGAGCGACTGGCCGAAACTGCGCACGAAAATCAGGCTGCCGCCGATGGCGAGCAGTTCAAGACTCAGCCAGACAAGGAAGGTTTCGAGGGTGAAGAAGCCGGTGCGGGTCCAGTAGTACTGGACCAGGATGGTATCGATGAGCAGCGGCACCAGCGCCCCGATGAGAAACACCTTGGTCTTGATGGTGACGACGGGCCGCCGCAGGGACAGCCCCCCGAGGGCCCGTCCGAAGAGGTCGAGAATGAGGAAGAATATGGGCAGGCCAACGATGATGGAGACGATGAGCGCGACGAGATGGATGCGGAACCAGTCCAGCGGGGTCGCCACATGGCCACTGCTCATCTCGGCACCGATGAGCACCGAGGTCGGCGCCATCAGCAGGTAGAGGAGAAACCAGCCCCAGTAGTGCAAGGGAAAGCGGCGCAGGCGGTGCAGAATTTCGTCCTCCGCCACCGCGCCGGGATTCGCCAGATAGGTCGCGAAGGGCCGTACATAACGGGTGAAGTATCCCAGTGCGAAGAACAGCCAGAAGAGGATGAACAGCGGCTCCAGCGGATGGGTCATCAGCGCCAGCATCTGTGCCGGCGTGAGAATCCCCAAATAGAGGATGAACCCCAGGCCGAAGACCGGCGGGATGGTCCAGGTCAGCAGGATCAGCCAGAAGAAACGGCGACGGAAGTCCTCGGGAGCCAGGGCGATCGGGGCTTCTTGAACAGGGGGCATGCGGGCAGGGATTTCAGTGTGACGGGTGGGGGTATCCCAGAGAATAGCCTATTTCCTTCATCCTGGCGTCTCGCCCGGGCTATCGGGCGAGGGCGATCGCCTTTGGCCAGAAGACCGCCAGGGCCTGCCGGACAGCTCAGTTCAGGGTGACCCGGGCGAAACGCCGCTTGCCCACCTGGAACACGTGGGTTTCGCCCGCCGGCAGGCACAGTTTCGGATCCGAGACCTTTTCGCCGTCGATCCTTACCGCCCCCTGCCGGATCATGCGCAGGGCCTCGGAGGTACTTTTGGTCAGGCCGGCATCGCGGAGCAGGTTGGCGATGGGCAGGCCGTCCTCGCCCGCCTCCAGGGTGAGTTCCGGCATCTCCTCCGGCATGGCGCCCTTCTGGAAGCGGGCAATGAAGTTCTCGCGGGCCTTCTGCGCGGCCTCGGGCGAATGAAAACGGGCCACGATCTCCTCGCCGAGCAGGAATTTCACGTCGCGGGGGTTGCGGCCTTCGGCCACCGCCTGTTTGAGCTTTTCGATCTCGGCCATGGGCCGGAAGCTGAGCAGCTCGAACCAGCGCCACATGAGATCGTCGGAGATGGACATGATCTTGCCGAACATCTCATCCGGCGGCTCGTTGATGCCCACGTAGTTGCCCAGGGACTTGGACATCTTCTGTACCCCGTCCAGGCCTTCCAGAATGGGCACGGTGATCACCACCTGGGGCTTCTGGCCGTAGTGCTTCTGCAACTCGCGGCCCACCAACAGGTTGAATTTCTGATCGGTGCCGCCGAGCTCCACGTCGGCCTTCATGGCCACCGAGTCGTAGCCCTGGATGAGCGGGTAGAGAAACTCGTGAATGGCGATGGGCTGGCCCGACTGATAGCGCTTGGCGAAATCGTCCCGCTCGAGCATGCGCGCCACGGTGTATTTGGCGGCGAGCTGGATGAGACCGGCCGAGTCCATCTCGTTCATCCAGCTGGAGTTGAACATCACCAGGGTCTTTTCCGGATCGAGGATCTTGAAGATCTGCTGCTCGTAGGTGCGGGCGTTCTCGATCACCTCGTCGCGGGTCAGGGGCGGCCGGGTGGCGCTCTTGCCGGTGGGATCGCCGATCATCCCGGTGAAGTCGCCGATCAGGAACAACACCTCGTGGCCGAGATCCTGGAAGGTGCGCAGCTTGTTGATCAGGACCGTGTGTCCGAGGTGCAGATCCGGCGCCGTGGGATCGAAGCCGGCCTTCACCCGCAACGGCTTGCCTTCCCTGAGTCGCTCGACGAGTTCCTCCTCGACCAGGATTTCCTCGGTCCCCCGCTTGATCTGTTCGAGTGCCTCGGCCACGGACATCTTGATGCTCCTCGGAATGAAAAGGCGCGTAGATTAGCACAAACCGCCCCGAAGCCCCGGCATCGGGCACACCATGAAGGGCGAAAAAACGGTATGCTGTCGATTGACCCCGGCCCAATTTCGGGCTATCTTCGGGGAAAACTAAAAATTCAATAATTTCCGTGGATTATAATTCCTTCTTCACAAGGGACTACAAGTCGCTGATGGAACAGGCGCCCCGTCGCAGACTGCGCTGGACGGGCCTGCATACCCTGCTCCTGGTGAGCGTGATGGTCACCGTCTCCACGGTGCTGATCTTCGTCTCCGCCGATGCCGAAGCCACGCGCAGCGCTGTCCCGTCCCCGGTTGCGAACGAATCACCGGCTCGCCGGATCACCATTCCCCTGAACTTTCCGGCCTTGCAGGCGGACGAGGAAACGCAACCGTTGACCCAACCTGCGGCGACCGCGCCGGCGTCCACCGACGACCAGGCCGAGAGTGCCCTCGAAGCCGACTGGCGAACGGTCAAGGTGCGCCGCGGCGACAGTCTGGCCCGCATCTTCCGGCGGGAAGGCCTGGCCCCGACCGATCTGCACCGGATCGTCGAACTCGGCCGCATCACCCGCACCCTGCGCAACCTGCGACCGGGTCAGGTGTTCCGTTTCCAGGTGGACGCCGACGGCCGGCTGCTGGCGATGGAATACGAGATCAACCGGCTCGAATCGCTGATCGTGACCCGCCGGGACGACGGCTTCGAGGCCCGGGCCGTACAACACACCCTGGAATCCCGTCTGGCCTACGCCGCCGGGGAAATCCACAGTTCCCTGTTCGAGGCCGGCAAGGCCGCCGGGCTCACCGACGGCCTGATCATGGAACTGGTGGGCATCTTCGGCTGGGACATCGACTTCGCCATGGACATCCGGCGGGGCGACAGCTTCTCGCTGCTGTACGAGGAGCAGTATCTGGAGGGCGAAAAGGTCAAGGACGGGCCCATCGTGGCCGCCGAATTCACCAGCCAGGGCCGCACCTACCGGGCCGTGCGCTATACCGATGCCCGCGGTCGCACCGACTACTACACCCCGGACGGTCATTCCATGCGCAAGGCCTTCCTGCGCACGCCGGTGGACTTCCGCCGCATCAGTTCCCGCTTCGGCCGTCGCCACCATCCCACCCTCAATCGCATGAAGATGCACAAGGGCGTGGACTATGCCGCGAAGCGCGGCACACCGATAAAGGCCGCCGGCGACGGGCGCATCGTCTTCCGCGGGCGCAAGGGGGGATACGGCCGGGTGATCATCATCCAGCACGGCGGCCGCTACAGCACCCTCTATGCCCACATGTCCGCCTTCAAGAAGGGGCTGCGGGTGGGCTCCCGCGTTCGGCAGGGGCAGATCATCGGGTTCGTGGGCAGCTCCGGCCGTGCCACCGGACCCCATCTGCACTACGAATTCCGCGTCAACGGGGTACACCGCAACCCGCTGACCGTGAAGTTGCCCGATGCAGCCCCCATCCGTCGCGAATACGTTCAGGACTTCCGGCTCAAGACGGAAGGCCTGCTCAGCCAGCTGGACATGCACAACCGCACGCGTCTCGCCCTGCGCCAGCCCTGAGATGGCCAACCCGGGGGCGATCTTCGTTGGTCTCATGAGCGGGACCAGCCTCGACGGCATCGATGCCGTGGCCGTGCGCCTGGCCGACGATGCGCTCCCCGAACTCATCGCCACCCGGCAACACCCCCTCCCCGCAGATCTGCGGGACGAGCTGGCCAGCCTGACCCGGCCCGGCCCGGACGAACTGCAGCGCATGGGCACAGCCGACGTACGCCTCGGCCGGGAACTGGCCCGCGCCGTCAACGCCCTGCTGAAGGACGCCGGCATCGCCGCCGACACGGTTCAGGCCATCGGCAGCCACGGCCAGACCCTGCGGCACAATCCCGGGGGTGACACACCGACTTCCCTGCAGATCGGCGATCCGAACATCATCGCCACAGAGACGGGCATCGTCACCGTAGCCGACTTTCGCCGTTGCGACATGGCCGCCGGGGGCCAGGGAGCGCCTCTGGTGCCCGCCTTCCATCGGGCGGTATTCGCCCGCCCCGGTGAACACCGGGCCATTCTCAACATCGGCGGTATCGCCAACCTGACCCTGCTGCCCGCCAATCCGACGGCACCCGTCACCGGTTTCGACACCGGCCCCGGCAATGCCCTGATGGATGCCTGGATCCGCCGCCACCGGAACCGGTCCTACGACAAGGGTGGCGAATGGGCGGCCAGTGGACGTGTCCACCCGGAACTGCTGGCCGCCCTGCTCGATGAACCCTACTTCAGGGAAGCGGCCCCCAAGAGTACGGGCCGCGATCACTTCCACCTGGACTGGGCCGCCGCCCGCTGGCCCGGGCAGGAACAGATTGCGCCGGCGGACGTAATGGCCACCTTCCTGGAACTGACCGCCGTAACCATTCGCGATGCCCTGCTGGCAACGGCCCCGGACACCGAACGTCTGCTGGTGTGCGGCGGCGGCGTTCACAACCGGCAACTGATGCTGCGGCTGCAAGCTCTCCTGCCTGATACCCCCGTCGCCTCGACGGCCGAAGCCGGCCTCGATCCCGACTGGATCGAGGCCATGGCGTTTGCCTGGCTGGCCCGGCAGCGGCTGCTGGGCCTGCCCGGCAACATCCCCAGCGTGACCGGCGCAACGCATCCGGTCGTCCTTGGGGGGGTATACCATCCGGCATCAGATTGGTAACGGCATCATTGCGCGGCCAGGATCGGTGGGCCCTCACCGTTGTCCTGGCAAATGATGAACTGATTGGCCATGCTGCCCGTACAACTCACAGAGGCCGGAACCCTGCGAATGACCTGTCCACTGGAGTTCATGAAGATTGCAAACAGCTCATAAGGCATTCCATCATTCGGAATATCGATCAGTACGCTGTCTTCATCCGGACTGACGGGGGCACTGATCGTGCTTCCGACCGGCACACCTTGCGTGATCGGATCATCACCAAGCACGACATAACCGTAATTCACCTGATCCGCTCCCCGAGCAAACCATCTGAGACGGAAGGCCGTGCTTGCCGGATCGTAGAACGCCGACAGTGTCGACACTCTTGGCAGGGCGCTGTTGACATACGTCACGGGGATATCAAGGGTCGTGGCACCGGCGGCATTCTCTGCCATCAGGCGGAAAGTCGTATCCCCGGTGATGGTGGTGCGGTAACCCACGTGATTCGGATTCAGTTCCAGAATCTCGCCATCGGAATCGGGATTGGCCTGGATGGTGAGGCGCTCGGCACCGAATACCTCGAACTTGATGTACACGTCGTTCCCGATGATGCTGACCTGGCCACCGGCATCGCGTGCAAACATGGGGAAGACGAGTGGAAAACCCGGAAAATCCGTATTGATGACCGGCGGCAGAGGACCGTCAAAGGTCAAGTTCACCGGGTCAATCACGCCATTGACGCTGCGGCAGGCCACAAAGGCGGGGATTTCGGCATAGTACAATCCCTCCGCTGTCTGCCCGACCCCTCTCAGTTGTATCTCCGCCTGGGGAAACACGAGACCAACCGATCGTACTGCCCGCTTGTAAGAGGTCGATGCGAAACGTGGACGGGAAAAGACAACGGTACGCGCCGTCAGCTCGAGATTGCTGTTGGAAGGCAGACCCTCGATACGAATCGTTTGCAGGCAAGAGCCTGAGGGTTTGATGTCATAGTTCCACCAGGAAAAATGGCTCACATAGTCCTGCAGCACCAGGCCAGTGGGGGAAGCATCCGATTGCACGACGGCTGCCGCATTGCTCTCCTGTACCCAGTCGCCACTCGTCTCGTCGAAATACCAAAGGGCCTGACCATACGTGTTCGATTGCACCGCTGTTCCGTCGAGGTGTTCAGTGATAAAGACCGGAATCTCGATCTGCGCGTACTTGCCCGAGGCCAGATTGACCGGACGCCCGTCGGGCGTGGCAAAGACGTACTCGACCGTCCCGTAACTGAGAATGGGCGCCGGATCGTTGCCGGCCAGGTCGCGACCAAGAAAGGGCCCGGGGAAGGCGCCGAGCTGGTCATTCCGGCTGACGTCGATCGGCGTCACGCTCAACAGCACGTCGCCCGTCACCGGCACCTCATTACCCTGATCGTCGTGGGTGACCAGGGAATCCGGTCCTATGCTGACCCGTGCACCGCCCTCACCAAGATACTCCACCCCGTTCTCGACATTCGTCAGCCGCACCGGTGGCTTGCGGTGGCCCATGACGGCTTCGAAACGCGCCTCGGCCCCGGCAACATTCACTCTGGCCTGTTGGCTCGTATACCCCGTCTTGCGCAACCGGACCCGGCCCGGAACCGCATCCTTGCCTACCCGCAAGGCGAAGACACCTTCCGCATCGGAAACCCCCAGGGGGCGTTCGTTTTCGTCACGCACTTCGACCCCTGCCAGCGGGCTGCCCGCGGTGTCGGTCACGATACCCGTGACAAGGACCGTATCCTCCGAAAGCGCGGTCGTGCTATCGCTGCCGCCACAGGCTCCCAGCATGACCGCAAACACCAGCAGAAGCAGCGCGGACACGCCCCGTTTTCCATTAACCATCATCGTCCTTCCCCTTCGTTATTGTCGGTTTTTTCCATCCCCGAAACGCACGAAAGCCGGTGGCGCGGCTTGCAGGGCGTGTCGCTTTGTCTTCCTGACGGACTGCGGCAACTTCCCGTTCACCGAACCTGCAATGAGCGCCACCGGCTTTCGCATAAAATCTGCTCCGGGGCTGTCATGACATTTTACGATCCGGGGAAAAGGCCAAACATATGCCCTTCGGAATACCGCCGCCGATTTCATCAGCCCGCATCAACACCGCTTGCCATGCGCATGTAATACAAATTACAATCATTCTCATTTAGAGATTCAGAAACAGGTAACCACAATGCTGTTGCGCCATTTTCTTTCCCTGCTGTTCGCTGCCTTGCTGCTGGCGAATCCGGTCCATGCCGCCAACGCGGAAAAGGATCCGGCCGCAGAGCTGGTTCACCTGCTGGCCTATATCGGGGTGGACTATCCCGGGACAGTCGAAAACGGTCGCATCGTCAATCCGGACGAATACAGCGAACAGGAGGAATTCGTGCAGCGCATCCCGGCCCTGGTGGCAAAACTGCCCGAGGGCGAGGGCCGGGAGGAACTTGACCGGCTGGGGCGGCAACTGGCGCAGGCCATCCGCGAGAAGGCGCCGGGCCCGGAGGTAACGAAACTCACGGAAATCATGCAACAACGGATCATCGCCCTGACCGGCATCGCCACGGCACCCCGCCGGCCACCCTCCCTCGCACAGGGTCAGGCGCTCTATGCGACACATTGCGTGGCCTGTCATGGCGTCAATGGCCGGGGCGACGGACCGGCAGGGGCCGGGCTGGAACCTCCGCCCAGCAATTTCCATGACCGGGAACGGCAGTTCGTGCGCAGCCTCTATGGCCTGTACAACACCATCACGCTGGGCGTGAACGGCACGGGAATGCGCGCCTATTCCGAATTGAGCAGCCAGGAGCGCTGGGCACTGGCCTTCCACGTCGGCAGCCTGCCCTTCTCCAGGGAAGAAATCGCTCGCGGCAAAACCCTTTACGCCGACGGCCGGCTGAACGATCTCATCCCGGACCTGGCCACCCTGACCCGGCTGACGCCGGAGCAGATCCACACCCACGCCGGTGACGACGGCGTCGCCCTGCTGGCCTACCTGCGCAACCATCCGGAAGTGCTCGGCGGGGGCGCCAGCGCACTGAACAAGGCCCAGGGCCTGCTCGACCAGAGCCTGGCGGCCTACGAAGCCGGCCGGTACGAGGAAGCCTACCGGATCGCCGTCTCGGCCTACCTGGATGCCTTCGAGACCGCGGAAGCCGGACTGCGCAACCTCGATGCCAAACTCGTCAACGCGGTGGAGCGAGACATGTCGGCCTATCGCGCCGCCATCAAGGAGCGGGCCCCGCTGACCGTGGTGAAGGAACGCCATGCCGCTGTCAGCCGTCTGCTCGACGAAGGCCGGGAAAAGATCGCCGGCACCGCCCTCACGCCGGCCATGACCTATGTCAGCGCCCTGGTGATCCTGCTGCGCGAAGGGCTGGAAGCCTTGCTGGTGCTGGCCGCCATCATCGCCCTGCTGATCAAGGCCGAGCGCCGGGATGCCCTGCCCTGGGTTCACCTCGGTTGGGCGAGCGCCCTGATCCTCGGCGGCGTGACCTGGTGGTTCTCCCAGTATGTGGTGGCCATCAGCGGCGCCAGCCGGGAGGTGACCGAGGGCGTGACCGCCCTGCTGGCCACCGCGATCCTGCTCTACGTGGGCTTCTGGCTCCATTCCAAGACCCATGCCCGGAGCTGGCAACGCTTCCTGCAGGAGAAGATCCACGGCGCCCTGCAAGGCCGGACCCTGTGGGCCCTGACCGGCATCGCCTTCCTGGCGGTCTACCGCGAAGTGTTCGAAACGGTCCTGTTCCTGGAGGCGCTCAACCAGCAGACCGCCACCGGCGAAGGCGAGCGCATGCTCTGGTGGGGACTGATCAGCGGCGTGAGCCTGCTGCTCCTGCTGGCCTGGATACTGCTGAAGACCAGCCTACGCCTGCCGCTGCGCCTGTTCTTCAACGTCAACGCATTCATACTGTTCATCCTGGCCATCATCTTCACCGGCCACGGCATCTCTGCCCTGCAGGAAGCCGGCTACATCGACGCCCGCCACCTGAACCTGCCCACTTTCGACTGGGTCGGCTTCTATCCGACCGTGCAGACCATCGCGGGCCAGGCCCTGGTGATCGCCATGATCATCGGTTTGTTCTTCTGGGAACGCTATCGGAACCAGCATGAAGCGGGTTGACCGGGGTTGAGCTCCGGATCAAAAACGGCCCGGGAGGGCAGTTTTTGATTCATTTCTGCCGAGGTCACCAGACAACTCTCATGAACCCCGTTCGGGGCTTCATCACTCGCACAATTGCGCTTCTATCAGTGATACTCGAGCTATACCCAAGGACTTGGCGCCTATTTTGCTTCGACCCGATGTCGAGCCCGAAATCTGGCTGGATTCGATCAGCCAGTTCGAAAGTCGTTATCGGCGGGTAATGGGGCCAGTCAAGGCACTTCGGGAACTGGCAGAGGCGACCGGGATAAGATGGTTTCACGGCATTTCCCGGTGTCTGCAGTTCTACAGGCCATCCCCGGCCTGATGCTTTCCTTCGATGAATGTTCTCTGGTGCTTGACCAGGATTTTCACTCGTCTGGCTGTTGTAAAGCGGTCGTTTCCCATGAGGGGAATGATTGAATCAGCTAATTTCGCGCTGTTTTGCTCCACGAATTCATATGAATCTGCTCATGTCGCCGACGGACAGGCAATTTCTGCGTATCAATATGTGGGTGTCCCGTATATTCATGACAAGCGGGGATCAATTCCCGTGGATCTGGCGCCCATCTTGCTTCGGCTCGGTATCGAGCCCGAAAACTGGCTGGAGTCGGTCAGCCAATTCGAGAGTCGTTACCGGCGGGTAATGGGGCCAATCAAAGCACTTCGGGAACTGGCAGAGGCGACCGGGATAAGATGGTTTCACGACATTTCCCGCTGTCTGCAGTTCTACAGGCCATCACCGGCCTGATACTTTCCCTACGACGAATGTTCTCTGGTGCTTGACCAGGATTTTCACTCGTCTGGCTTTGTAAACGGTCATTTCCCGTGATGGGAAATGATTGGATGAGGCTAATTTCGCGCTGTTTTGCTCCACGAATTCATATGAATCTGCTCATGTCGCCGATGGACAGGCAATTTCTGCGTACCAATATGTGGGTGTCCTATACATTCAATATGTGGGTATCCTATATATTACTACTCTACCGATCATTTTTACTTTGCCCCTGGATGCGGTCAAGAATAATTCCAATAACAACAAGAATCCAACCAATAAAGAATATATAAAATCCAAAAGCATTAGACGAATCGAAATACCTATATT
>JALVBM010000431.1 GCA_027010665.1 Chromatiales bacterium | reverse complement strand
TCGCGCAGGTTGAGACGGGCACGGATGTTCTCGCGGGTATGCCATTCACCCCGCGGCCCGAGCGCGGCCGCGCCCTTCTCGATCACTTCCGCGGCCAGCGGAATGTCCTGCGTCACGACCAGATCACCGGCCCGGGCTTCCCTGGCAATGAGATTGTCGGCCACGTCAAAACCCGCTTCGACCCGCCGGAACTTCAAATTCGGCCGTCTGGGAATGTTCAGTTGATGATTGGCCACGAAAGTGGCCGCAATACCCGTGCGCTGCACGGCCCGGATGACGATGTCACGAACGGGCGCGGGACAGGCATCGGCGTCGATCCAGATGTGGGGATGGGTGGTCATTTTTCGAAAACCGTAACGGTTGCGTTGGGTGCGTTCGCGCAGCATCGCACCGATATGCTGGTAGCGGGTAACAACGTGGCCGGTTTTTCCCAGTTACCAGATACCCGCTACCAGCCACCGCAGATACAAGGGTGCGTTCGCGCAGCATCGCACCAACCTCGTCTGCCGTCCTTGCGCCCTTCGCATCCTTGCGTGGAAAACATTCACTGCCCCGTTCGGCCATCACGGTGAGTTTGCCGCACCTGCCGGAAGATTCCCGGCGAAGGCATGACGGGATTCGCCCAGCACTTCGAAGCGGCGTTCGAGGCGGTTGCCGTTGCCGTCCACCAGGACGAGGCGATGTTCGCCGGGAGCGGCGTCGATGGCGAACTGGTGGAAGGCACGGGTCTGGCCCAGATAGGTATCGTCGAGATGCCAGTAGAGCACCGCTTCGGGATCGCGGTGCACGGCATGGAACACGCTGCGGCTGCGCTGCCCGTCGAGCTCGACGGGGATGTAGATCCGGGTGCCGGGGAGCGGGTAGAGCAGCTCGATGGGCGAGCGTGCCTCGCGCGCGCCCTGCCGACAGTCGGGACGCCAGGGCGGCAGGCGCCGGTAGTCCGCGTGATGACGCCGGTAGTAGTGGGCCTGCGCGGGTGGCAGCACGAAACGATCCTCGTGGACCATGTTCGCGACAGGCTCACACTTGCCATGCACGCGCCAGCGGCGCGAGGCATCGAGATGGATGCGGACGTAATGGGGGCTCTGGCGGGCGAAGCGGCTGTCGCGCGGTGCGAGCACGGTGCGGGTGGGGCAGCGGCCGTTGGCCAGGAAGCCGTCCGACCGGCACACGACCACTTCCCGCAGATCCGGCGTGGGCGGCTCGAACCGTCCGTCGTCCCCGAGACGATGAAAGACGGAAAACAGCAGCGGCGCGGCGGCAGCCGTGCCGGTGAGCCCCGGACGACCTTCGCCACTGGCGTTGCCGGCCCAGACGGCGACGGTCCAGCGGGGCGTGACGCCAATGGCCCAGCCGTCCCGCAGTCCGTAGCTGGTGCCGGTCTTCCAGGCGATCGGCCGGGCATCGACAAAGCGCCGCCAGTGACGCTCGTCGCCGGGCCGGTTGACCTCGAGCAGTGCCTGCAGGGTGAGCCAGGCGGCGCCGGAACCGATGGGGGACGGCCGTTCCTGCAGCGGCTCGCCCGCCACCACACGGGGCGCGGCCAGCCGGGTGTGCCCGGCGGCCAGGCGCGCCAGGTTGGCATACAGACCGGCAAGGTCCCAGAGCGTGCCCTCGGCCCCGCCCAGGATCAGGGTCAGGCCGTAGTCTTCCGCGCGCCGGTGCAGCGTGGTCATGCCCAGTTGTTGCAGTTCCGACTGAAAGCGATCGACACCATGCAGGCGCAGCATGCGCACGGCCGGCACGTTCAGGGAGCGGGCCAGGGCGAGACGGGCCGGGACGGCACCGCGATAGTCGTGATCGTAGTTTTCGGGCATGTAACCGTCGTAGCGGGTCGGCACATCGCCCACCAGGGTATCGGGCAGCAGTTCACCGGCCTGGAGCATGGCTGCATAGAGGAAGGGCTTGAGGATGGAGCCGGTGCTGCGCGGGCGGCGGACGAGATCGATGGCGTCACCCTGTTCACTGCCCGGATCGTAAAGGCGGTTGCCCACATAGGCGCGCACCGACATGTCCCGGTTGTCGATCACCAGGACGGCGAGGTTGTGGATGGCGCGGGCGGCCAGGCGAGCGCCGTGTTCCTTCGCCAGCGCCGCCACTGTGCGCTGCAGCCCGGCGTCGAGGGTGGTGCGCAAACGGCTGGTCTGCGGCTGCGCCGCGTGCAGGGTATCGAGCAGATGGGGCGCCAGTTGCGGCAGGGGACGGGGCCGTCCGGGCAGCGGCTCGAGCAGGGCCAGGCGCAGGGCCGTCGAATCCAGTGCGCCGCTGGCGTGCAGTTGCTTCAGCAGGGCATCGCGACGCGCGCGCAGGCGATCCCGGCTGCGGCCGGGATGGATCAGCGCGGGACTGTTGGGCAGCACCGCGAGGGTCGCGGCCTCGGCCCAGGTGAGGGTGGCCGGCCGGCGGCCGAAGTAGCGCCAGGTGGCCGCTTCCAGCCCGACCACATTGCCGCCGAAGGGCGCATGGGTGGCATGCAGGCCGAGGATCGTCGCCTTGTCGTGGCGCCATTCCAGTCGCAGGGCCAGCAGCATTTCGCGCAGCTTCTCCACATAGGTGCGCGGCGGGTTGCCCCGGGCCAGGCGGATCACCTGCATGGTGATGGTGCTGCCGCCGGAGACGATGTGCCCGGCCGAGAGGTTCTGGCTCGCGGCGCGGATCAGGGCCAGGGGATCCACGCCAGGGTGCCAGGCGAAGCGCCGATCCTCGAAGGCCAGCAGGGCGGCGCGGAATTTCGGCGGTACCGCGGGGCCGGGCGGAAAGCGCCACTGGCCATCGGAGGCGATGCGCGCACCCAGCAGCCGGCCGTGGCGATCCTCCAGCACGGTGGCATAGGGCGGGCTGAACAGGGGCGCCGGCAGGGCCCGCCAGAAGGCCAGACCGGCCGCCGCGAAAAGCAGCGCGGCCGCCGTCCGCCACGGATGGCGGACAACGGCGCGGACTATTCGCCGGGCCTGGTCACGCGGATCCATTGGCCCGGTACCCGTGCTTGGCGGCTGGCGTCGTACATGGCTTCGGCCGTGGTGGCCGGCAGATAGTAACGGCCGGGATAGGTCACGGCGATGCGCGTGGTAATCGTCCGGGATGCGCCGGGCGCAAGGCCCAGATAGGTGTCGATGCGATCGTCGCGCACATCCTGATAGTCGATGCCGGCCTGGCGCAGCGTCTCGTCATCGAGGCGCGGTTCACGGATCTCCCAGCCGGCGGGCAGGCGCTGGCTGAGGGCGATGTCGTCGATACGCCGTTCGGTGAGATTCTGCAGTTGCAATCGTGCCAGCACCACGCTCCCCTGGGGCAGACGGGCAATGTCCACGGGCTTGCCCTGTTCATTGGTGTAACGCACCGTCAGGCGCAGGCCATTGGCGACGGCCTGTTCCTGCCCCGCCGGCGGGACGCCACGCACCACCACGGTGGCGAACAGCGGCCGCCCGGCTTCGTTGCGCAGGCGCAGGGGCAGCCCCTCGGCCGGCAACGGCTGTCGCTCGCGACGCTGCAGCGGACGGGTCGATTCGATGCGTTGCCAGGCAGACTCGCCGGTGGCCAGCGCATAGCGGAATGCCTGCGGCTGGCCGGCGCCGCCATAGGCGGCCATGGCCGACAGCGCCCAGGCCAGGGCCTGGGTATTGTGCCAGGTGTCCGAGGCCAGGGCCGCGGCGATGCGTTCGGCCAGGGCCGCGGCCTCGGTCTGCCGATCCAGCACCAGCAGAACCTGCAGCAGCAGGGCCTGATCCCGCAGGCGCGAGCCGAAGGTCTGCGACCAGGCGGCCCGGTTCTCGGGCACCGTCGGCTGCAGGCCCGCCACCAGTTCCCCGGCCACGTCACGCACGCCGGCAAGGGCATAGGCCCCGGCCAGCAGCCAGCGACTGGCCGGATCGAGATCGGTCAGGCTGCGCAACCGGTTCATGGCGCCGATGTCGGCCTGTTCGGCCAGGGCCAGGGTATAGAGCCGGTAGGCCTGGACCAGCCGCAGTCGATCCGTGCCGTCGAGCCAGCGGGCGGCGGCCTGGCGCTGCCAGGCCAGCCAGTCATCGACGACCTGCAGGGGCACGGCATGACCGAGACGCTGGGCCTCGAGCAGGAAGTGACCGGCATAGATGCTGGCCCAGTCGTTGTCCACACGACCGCCGGGCCAGTAGGCGAAACGGCCATCGCTGCGCTGGTAGCGTCGCAGCCGCTCGATGCCCGCCGCCACATTGCGCGCGATCGCCTTGCGTTGCGCCGCGTTCAGATCCACCAGCTTCGGCAGCAGCAGCTGGGGGAACACGGCAGAGGTGATCTGCTCCACACAACCATGGGGATAGTGGATCAGATACTCGAGATGCCGATCCAGATCGATGGGCGGCAGAACCGAGACCTCCAGGCTGTAGGCATTGGTGCCGGCCAGACCATGGGGCTCGAGGTCCGTGGTCCAGGTTTCACCCGGCGCCAAGCGATGCCGCGTGATGCGTTGCGTCGGCGGGTTGTGGGCGCGGATCGGGATGTGGATCTCGGCCACGCTGTGCTCCCCGCCGCCCTCGGCCACGAAACGCAGGGTTCCGGTGCCGATGGCGTCGGTGACCTCGGCCCCGAGCAGCGCGAGCTGTTCGCCGGGCGCGTCGAAGGTCAGTTCGGCGACCTGTGCCCCACGGATGGCGAAATGGTCGTCACCCTCCAGGTGCAGGCGCACGTGCCGGATGCGATCGTTCATCACGAACACCGATACCGGCAGGGTGACCTGTTCGCCCGGCCCCAGCACCCGCGGCACGGTGGGCAGCAACGACAGCGGCTGTCGCACGAACACCGACTTGTGTGCCTTTCCGTAGGCGCCATCGCGCCCGGCCACCACCATGATTCGCACCGCGCCCACGTAGCGCGGCAGATCGATTTCGTGCTCGCGCACCTGGCCGGCATCCAGCCGGAACGGCCCGAGGAAGCGGACCAGGGGCGGAAAGCGGCGGCGCTCACCATCGCCTTCGTCGGGTTCCTCGGCATCGCCCCCGCCCAGGGCCAGCAGGCGTTCCAGCTCGCCACCATAGGCGCCGGTCACGGCGTCGAACAGATCCCAGGTGGACACGCCGAGGGCCTCGCGCCGGTAGAACACCGCATGCAGATCCGGCGTGCGATAACCGGTGAGTCCGAGCAGCCCCTCGTCCACCACCATCAGGGTATAGGTCATGGGCCGTCCCTGCGCTTCGGACACGCGTATCGGCACCGTCCGTTCGGGACGCCATTCGTCCGCCGCCGCGATGGCCGGTTGCAGGCGGGTGACCGGATCGTCCACCTGCAGGGGCACGACGCCATACAGGCGGATGGGACGATCGTTGGCCTTGTCCGCATGGGGTTGCAACAGGGTCATGCTCATGTACACGTTGGGCGCCATGCCGGTGGTGATCGGCAGCTCGACGGTACGCACCTTGCCGTCGGTGACGATCCAGCGCTGCTCGAGAATGCGATCGCCCTTCTCCACGCTCATCAGGATGCGTCCGCCGCTGGTCGCCGGCAGGCGGATGCGCGCCGTCTCGCCAACCGTGTAGCGCGACTTGTCCGGGAAGAAGGTGAACATGTTGGCGCCGGCACCCTGTTCTTCCATGGCCCGCCCGGCCCAGCCCGGCCAGTCCACGTAGAACACCTTGCCCGCGCAGTGGTGGCCTTCGAGGTCACAGGCCCGCAACAGATAGCGGCCCCACTCGGGATGATCGATCCGGAACGACCACTGGCCCCGACCGTCGGTGGTGCTGATCACGCCTTCGGCCACGGCGGCGTGATGGGCGCCGCGCGCGTATCGCGCCAGGGACTCGCCGGACTTGTCCCACCACCACTTCCAGTCGATCTTGTACAGCGAAACCCGGATTCGGGGGACCGAGATCGGCTCACCCCGATCCGAGAGGGTGGCGATTTCCACCGTGTGATCGGTGTCGGTGCGCAACATGCCACGCGCGGCGTCGCCCTTCGGCAGGCGCACACCGACAAACCGCGTGTACGGCATGTACCGGATGCGCTGGCGCGAACTGCTGACCGCGCCGCCGGTTTCGTGCACACGGCTGACGAAGTGCGCCTCCAGCATGCCCGGCGGTTCGGCCGCCGGTTGCAGATCCAGTTTGAAACGGGCATGGCCGGTGTCGTCCAGCCGGCCCTTGAACACTTCGGTTTCGACGCCATTGAATTCGCGGGCCGGATCATCGAACACGTAGTTGCCGAAGCGGGTGAAGCGGGTGGGCACGGCCTTCAGCTTCACTGCCACATCGGCCTGCAGGCCACCGGCGCGGGCACCGTGCAGCCACTGCGCGGCCAGCTCGGCGGTGACCGGCATGGCCGCGCGAGAGAGCACCGCGTCCGGGAAGTCGAGCGAAACCTTGAGACGATTGGGAATCACGGTTTCGATGCGCACGCTGCGGCTGAAGGTCTGTCCGCCCAGGATGGCACGGGCAGACCACTTGCCGGTGGGCGCATCCTTCGCCGTCTTCACGTGAAAGACATAGAAACCGTCCAGGGGCTGCGCGTTGGTCTGCTCGGTCACCAGTTGGCCGCGCGGATTGTAGAGCCGCAGGGTCACGGGGTGATCGTCGGGTACCCGATCGTCCGGATCCTGCAGCACGAAGGTCAGATGCAGTGTGTCGCCGGGCCGCCACACGCCGCGCTCGCCGAACAGGTGGCCCTTGATGCCCTTGCGCACCTTGACGCCACCGGTATCGAAATGGCTGATCGGCCGCGCCGTGCCCCGGCTGAGCTTCAGGTAACCCGTCTCGCCCTTGCGCCGGGCGGTGAGATAGAAGGGCGTGACGTCGAGGGGAATGGACGCGAAGCCTTCGTCGTCGGTCTCGCCCCGGCCGATGACGTGGTTCTGGAAGTTGTGCACCGTGATGGCAACACCGCCCAGTGGCGCGCCACGGCGGATGTCGGTTGCGACCACCCGCAGTACGCCGGAGGCATCGCGCTTGGCCAGCAGGCCGATGTTGGAGGCCAGGAAGTTGCGCGCCGCCCTGGCGTTCTCCGAAAAGCGATAATAACCATCCTTGCACGGATCGTCGCGTTCGTGCCACGCGTTGTAGCCACTGCCGCTCCAGTATTCCTCGGCAAAGTCCCAGCCGCTGGCTTCCTTGACGTTGAGATCGTCGTCACTGCGGGGCGGTGGTGCCTGCTTCACCGGCCGGGCGGCCGCCTCGGCGGGACAATCGTAGAGGCTGTTGCCGCGATGGATGGACAGGGTCAGCCGGTACAGGGCGCCGGGCTCGCCGCGCAGCAGTTCGCTGGCATCCAGCGCATAGCGGTTCCACTGGTCGGGCTGGGGATTGGTGAGGTGGATGGTGCGCCGCCACAGGTAACGGCCCACCCGGTGCAGTTCCCGATCGCCCTCCAGGGTATTGGTCTGCAGGAACTGGCCCACGTTGTCGGCATAGATGCGAAAGGCCGTCACCTGCAACGAGTGCACGTTGATGGTCTCGATGGGAATGCTCAGGACCTCGTTGCCGGGAAGGATGACACCCTTGCCGACGAAGCGCACACGGGGTTTCTCCCGGGCGAACACCACCTGCCGCTCCACGGCCTGCCCGAGGCGGGTACCGGCCCGGTTGCGGATCCCGGCATCCACCGAAATCGTCACGGCGCCCACCAACGTCGTCTGCGGATAGATGCGCAGACGGTTGCCGTTCACCCGTGCTCGCGCATCCTGGCCGTTCAGACGCACCAGGCCGCGCAGATCCTGGGCCGGATCCAGCGCATCGGAAAAGGTGAGCTGGACATACTGCTGGCGATCCCGGATGGCCCGGGCACCGAGCAGGCGAAAGGCTTCGGCCGGCGGCACGGGAA
>JALVBM010000430.1 GCA_027010665.1 Chromatiales bacterium | reverse complement strand
ATCGATGAAGATCACGCCACCGTGATCGCGCCGCCGGTGGACCCAGCCGCAGACGGTGACTTCCTGATCGATGTGGCTTTCGTTGAGTTCGCCGCAGTAATGGGTACGCATGCCGTCGGGTTTCCTGGTGGGTGGTCGGGTGAAAGGCGGGAATGATACGGACTGGCGGGGCCGGACTCAACCGATCCGACGCGCCCGAACGAGACATGAAGCGTCCTTGCCGGCCCCAGCACGGGGCCGGCAAGGACGCTCAATTACTTGAAATACCGGAAATTGTCAGTCGCTGCCGGTCTTCTTCGCCGGCTTGTCCGACTTGCCGCTGCTGCTCTTGGCCTCGCCGGCCAGGTTCTTCTTGTTGCCGGTCTTGAAGTCGGTCTCGTACCAGCCGCCGCCCTTGAGGCGGAAACCGGCCGCGGAGATGAGCTTGTTCAGGGCCGGCTTGCCGCATTCCGGGCAATCCTTGAGCGGCGCATCGGAAATCTTCTGCAGGGCCTCCAACTTGTGGCCACAGGCTTCACATTGGTACTCGTAGATGGGCATCGTCGGTTCCTGAATCTCTCGCTTCGGTCTCGGACGGAAAAGGGCCGGGCATTATACCCGGTCACAACCCCAGCGGCGGGGGTTCCTGACGGGCGGCGCGGCGCTCGGCCTCGCGCGCCCGCTCGATGGCCTTCTCCAGGCGCGCATGCTCGCGCTCGGCCATGCCGCTGTGCAGATAGGCCTCGGCAGCGTTCAGCACCTCCTCGAGCAGGCCATTCATATAGTGACAGTTGAGCAACGCCTTGCCGATGAACAGCGGATCGTTGTCGGTCTCGCGCATGCGCGCGGCGGCGGCCAGCGCCGTCTTCAGTTCCGCCTCGCTGGGCCTGGGCATCGTTGCTCTCCTGTCGGTGGGCGGGCGGATTTCTCGCGCCCGAAACTTGTGTCAGAATGGGTTCAACCCGCCACGGATTCAAGTCTTCATGCCCCGACACCGCAAACCGGCCCGCCGTACTCCGGTCAACGATCGCCCCGACGAACTGCGACTGCGCCGGGTGGCCATCGACACCTACCACGAAAACGTGGCCTTCCTCCATCGGGATTGCGCCCTGTACCGGGCCGAGGGCTTCCAGGCCCTGAGCAAGGTGGAAATCCAGGCCAACGGCAACCGCATCTACGCGGTGCTCAACATCGTGGACGACGCCAAGATCGTCCAGCCCGACGAACTGGGCCTGTCGGAGCAGGCCTTCGATCAGCTCGGCCAGAAACCCGGCCACAAGGTGCGCATCGCCCATACCGAGCCGCCCCACTCCATGGAAGCGGTGCGGCGCAAGATCGACGGCGAACGACTGGATCTGAAGGATTTCCGGGCCATCACCCGCGACATCGTCGCCAACCGCTATTCGAAGATGGAAATGGCCGCCTTCCTGGTCGCCTCGGCCCAGGGCGGCCTGGATCGGGAAGAGATCCTCTCCCTCACCCGCGCCATGACCGAGAGCGGCGAGCGCCTGCGCTGGGACGAGACGCTGGTGGCCGACAAGCACTGCATCGGCGGCATTCCCGGCAACCGCACCACCATGCTGGTGGTGCCCATCGTCGCCGCCCACGGCCTGCTGATCCCGAAGACCTCGAGCCGCGCCATCACCTCGCCGGCCGGCACCGCCGACACCATGAGCGTGCTGGCCCGCGTGGATCTCACCCCCGAGGAGATGCACGCGGTGGCCAAGAAGACCCACGCCTGCCTGGCCTGGGGCGGCAAGGCCCGGCTGGCGCCGGCCGACGACATCCTGATCTCGGTGGAACGGCCGCTGGGCATCGACTCCGAAGGCCAGATGATCGCCTCCATCCTGTCCAAGAAACTGGCCGCCGGCTCCACCCACCTGCTGCTGGACATCCCGGTGGGCCCCACCGCCAAGGTGCGGCACATGAACCAGGCCCTGCGCCTGCGCAAG
>JALVBM010000429.1 GCA_027010665.1 Chromatiales bacterium | reverse complement strand
CCGGCCATGCGCAACTGATGGACACCACCCGGGATCTCTCCCACCTTGCCGAGGTCTGCATCGAGGGCGCGCTGGAAAAACTCCATGCCTGGCAGTGCGAACGTTACGGCACGCCCCGCCACGCCGACGGCTCGCCCATGAACCTGGTGGTGCTCGGCATGGGCAAGCTGGGTGCCTGGGAGCTGAACGTCTCTTCCGACATCGATCTCATCTTCGCCTTCGCCGAGGAAGGGGAGGTGAGCCATGACGGCAAGACCCAGACCCACGGCGAGTTCTTCACCCGTCTGGCGCGCAGCCTGATCAACGCGCTGGACCGACAGACCGAGGACGGCTTCGTGTTCCGCGTGGACATGCGTCTGCGGCCCTTCGGCGATTCGGGCGCACTGGTGTCCAGCTTCGCGGCCATGGAGAACTACTACCAGATCCACGGCCGCGAATGGGAGCGCTATGCCCTGATCAAGGCGCGGGTGGTGGCCGGCGACCGGCCCGCCGGCGAGCAGCTCATGGCTCTGCTGCGGCCCTTCGTCTACCGCCGCTACATCGACTTCGGCGCCTTCGAGTCCCTGCGCGAGATGAAGGCCCTGATCAGCCGCGAGGTGAAACGCAAGGGGCTGGCCCACAACGTCAAGCTGGGCGCCGGCGGCATTCGCGAGATCGAATTCATCGGCCAGGTCTTCCAGCTCATCCGTGGCGGGCGGGATGCGAAACTCACCGCCCGCAAGATCCTCAAGGTGCTCGACTATCTCGGCCGGGCCGGTTATCTGCCCGACTACGTGGTGGAGGAGCTGATCGCGGCCTACAAGTTCCTGCGCACCACCGAACACCGCCTGCAGGAATACCAGGATCGCCAGACCCATCTGCTGCCGGAAGACGACACCGGCCGCCTGCGCCTGGCCTTCGGCATGGACTTTCCCGACTGGTCCGCCTTCGAGGCGGAACTGGACCGGCACCGGCGACGGGTCCAGCATCATTTCGAGCAGGTCTTCGAGGCACCCCAGACCGAGGGGGAGACGACCGACGATCTGGCCTCCCTGTGGCTCGGCGCCCTGGAGGAGGGGGAGGCCGTGGCCCTGCTCGCGCGCACCGGCTACCGGCAGGCCGCGGATCTGTACCGCCGGCTGACCGAATTGCGCCAGAGCCGCCTGTACCACAATCTCAGCACCCCGGGCCGGGCGCGCCTGGATCGCCTCATGCCCCTGCTGCTGGGCGCCGCCGCCCAGGCCGAGGATCCCGATCTGGCCGTGACCCGCCTGCTCGAGCTGGTCGTCCACATCGCCCGCCGCAGCGTCTATCTGGCCCTGCTGGTGGAAAACCCCCTGGCGCTCTCCCAGCTCGTTCGCCTGTGCGCCGCGTCGGCCTGGATTGCCGGTCACGTGCAGAAATACCCGCTGCTGCTCGACGAACTGCTCGATCCCCGTGCCCTCTACGCGCCGCCGGACCGACCGGAGCTGGCCGCCGAGCTGGCCCGGCGCCTGGCCGGCATCGATCCGGCCGACGAGGAGGCCCGGCTCGACGCCCTGCGCCAGTTCAAGCACGTCAACGTGTTGCGGGTAGCCGCGGCGGACATCGTGGGCGCCCTGCCGCTGATGAAAGTGAGCGATCACCTCACCTGGATCGCCGAGGTGGTGCTGGCCGAGGCCCTGGAAATGGCCTGGGCGCACCTGGCCGGCCGGCACGGCACCCCGCCGGGGGAGGAGAAGGGGTTCGCCGTCATCGGCTACGGCAAGCTCGGCGGCTACGAACTGGGCTACGGATCCGATCTGGACCTGGTGTTCCTGCACGGCGGCGAGGATCCGAATGTCGAAACCACCGGGCCGGCCCCGCTGGCCCTGCCCGTGTTCTATGCCCGTCTCGGTCAGCGACTGATCCATGTCCTCACCGCCTATACCTCCGCGGGCCTGCTCTACGAGGTGGACATGCGCCTGCGGCCCGACGGGGCCT
>JALVBM010000428.1 GCA_027010665.1 Chromatiales bacterium | reverse complement strand
CGGCTCAGTGCCGGGCGTCGCGGGAGCGGATGCGGAAGATGACGTCGATGCCGGCCGATTCGGTGCCGGGCGGCAGCTCGGGCATGTTGTTCAGGATCAGATCGTCAGCGGGTATGTCGGTCAGCTCGCCCGTGTCCACGTTGAAGAAGTGATGATGGATCGTGGTATTGGAATCGTAGAAGACCTTGCTGGGATCGACGATGACTTCCCGCACCAGTCCCTTGCGGGCGAACAGGCCAAGGGTGTTGTAGATGGTCGCCTTGGACGCCGTCGGCCCGTCGCGGTTGACCAGAGCCAGCACCTGATCTGCGGACATGTGCTGGGGCCGGGCAAACAGGATCTCGGCAATCTGGACCCGCTGCTGGGTCGGGGTGATGCCAACCTTGCGCAGTTGACTGGCGATATCCTGATCCGTATCGATCTTGAGGGTGTTGCGAGTTTCCATGGCGTGAGTATAGGTCATCAGTTTCGACCAAGTCTAGAAATTTGTCCCAGTGTCTGGCTGGGTTATTGGCAAATTCATGTGCATTTCGGCAAAGTCCTTGATTTTCATGGATTTGTCATCGACGAGTCCATGTCGGGACGCATTTTCGCGGTTTTCGTGCGCAATCACAAAGGTCAAGACGGCTTTGGCTGATCGGGATCAATATTCCCGGACAGCCGGTATGGAGAGGGATCGAGGATGGGTTCATGGCCCAGAACCAGATTGGCCAGGAGGCGCGCCGAGGCAGGGCCCATCACCACGCCGTTGCGGAAATGGCCGGCATTCACGAACAGGCCTTCGATCCGGGGGTGCGGACTTATATATGGTATCCCGTGCGGCGATCCCGGCCGCAAGCCCGCCCAGTGCCGTTCCAGGGGATAGTGGGCCAGGGCCGGAACCAGGCGCGCTGCAGCGGCGCGCAATTCCGCCAGCGCTTCGGCCGTGGTGGACTTGTCGAAACCCACGTTTTCCATGGTGCTCCCCACCAGCACCCGGCCGTCGCGGCGGGGAATCACGTAGCGCGCGTTATCGAGCAGGATTCGGCTCACCACGCCCGGTTCGGCATGGAACAGCAGCATCTGACCCCGCACCGGCGCCACCGGCACCGCCAGCCCCAGGCCGTCCAGCAATGTGCCGCTCCAGGCGCCGCTGGCCACGACCACGGCGCCGGCCGCGATTTCGCCCTCGGCGGTCTCGACCCCGACGATCCGCTCCCCCTGCAGGACGAATCCGGTCACCGGCCGATGTTCCAGCACCGTTACCCCAAGGTTGTCCAGACTCCTGCGCAGGGCCCTGCCCAGGCGGGGATTGCGGACCTGACCCACTGTCGGCAGCCAGGCTGCGGTCTGCACCTCTACCCCCAGCGAAGGCTCCAGTTCCCGGACTCGGCGGTCGTCGACCAACTCCAGCGCCCGCTGCCAGCGCTTCGCCCAGGCGAGGGCCTCGTCCGGGTCGAAGCCATCGACGATCAGCAGGCCGTTGCGGCGGTATTCCGGGTCTACCCCACTCTCTTCCGCCAGTGCCGCCAGCAGGTCCGGATACGCCGCCTGGCTCCATGTCGCCAGGGCATTGACCGCATCCGGGTAACGCCAGGGATGCAGGGGCGAGAGAATCCCGCCCCCTGCCCAGGTGGATTCGCCACCGGTCGCCTGTCGCTCCACCACGGCCACCCGCAGCCCCTCGCGATGCAGCTCGCGGGCCGTGAGCATGCCGATGAGGCCGCCGCCAATCACCAGAGCGTCGAAGGGAACCGGATTGACCATACGCAATACATCCCGAATGCAAATCGTGGCGCATTGTGGATCAGCCCACCGGGAACCGAAAGGGGAAACGTGAAGGGAATCACGTTTTTCCGCCGAAATTTGCCACTTGTCACGAAAACCGGCCGCTTGGTCCGATCACACCTGAAAACCCCTGATGGATGCTCTATAAATCAGGGCATGAACAAGGCAAACGGCTTTACGCTCATCGAACTGCTGGTCACCGTGGCGGTGGTCAGCATCCTTCTGGCCGTCGGCGTGCCCGCCTTTCAGCGCATGACCGAGGACAACCGCCAGGTCGCCACCATCAACAGCCTCGCCGGCTCTCTCAACCTGGCCCGCAGCGAGGCGGTAAAACAGGCACAGGCGGTTACCGTCTGTGCCAGCGCCGACGGTAACGCGTGCAGCGGAACCCCGGACTGGTCCACGGGCTGGATCGCCTTCCTCGATCAGAATCGCGACGGCGTACCGGATGGCGCCAATGCCCTGCTCAGCCGGCAAGGCACGCTCCCCGCCGGCCTTGCGTTGCGCGCCATCGAATTCGACGACAATACCCAGTTGCAATTTCTCCCCAATGGTCGCCTGCCTGCCACCGGTGATCCCGATGGCACTTTCGTTCTCTGTGATACCCGGACCAACGATGCCACTCGCGCGCGCGCCCTCAATGTCAATGCCTTGGGCCGTGTTGCCATCGCCCGGGACACCGACAACAGCGGTGCGCGAAACGATGTCGAAGGAAACGATGTGACCTGCCCATGAAGATCCGATCCAGCAAGAACATCCATGGTTTTACCCTGCTCGAGGTGATGATCGCCCTGGTGATCTTCTCGGTCGGGCTGCTTGGCCTCGCGGGCCTGCAATCCCGTGGCCTGCAGAGCAACACGGTGGCCCAGTTCCGGACCCTGGCCGTCATCGAGGCCTACGACATGGCCGATCGCATTCGTGCCAACCCCGTCGGCATCGCCAACGGCAACTACGACAACCTGAACAATTCGGCACCGGTTGCCGGCGCCGACTGCCTCAACGCCGCCTGCACGCCACAGCAAATCGCCGATCTGGACTACTTCGAGTGGATCAATCAGTTGCAGCAGTTGCTTCCCTCCGGACACGGTACTGTCACCGGCAATGGCGCCGGCAGCCAGTTCACCGTGACGGTCATGTGGGACGAGGAGCGCACCGGCGTGAACGGAACCGGTTGCAGTGGCGATCCGAACGTTGATCTGAAGTGCTATACCCTGGTATTCCAGCCGTGAGAATGCGTATGTCATCCTTGTACCGCCAACGCGGCATCACCATCGT
>JALVBM010000427.1 GCA_027010665.1 Chromatiales bacterium | reverse complement strand
GAACCGGCGCTGATGCGGGCCGATTTCAGCCAGGGTCTGGCCGGTTTCCCCGTGGAGGAACTGGTCGAAGGCGTCGAGAACATGCAGGTTCTGTATGGCGAGGACATGACACCCGCCGACGAGAACATCCAGCCCGAACAGTATGTGAACGCACATCAGATCACGGATCCGAACAACGTGGTCAGCGTCCGGATCAGCCTGTTGCTGCGCACGCCGCAGGAAATGAACCGTCCCAGCCAGGCCGGCACCTTCCGGCTGCTGGGCAGCACCAACAATTCGGGTGTCGACATCACGACCCAGGCCGATCGCCGGATTCGCAGGGTCTTCACCACGACGGTATTCATGCGCAACAAGAGCATCTACCGGCAGTCTCCGGGAGCACAGCGATGACTCATCACAACGCACACGTCGCGAATCTGCGCCAGCAGGGTGCCGCGCTGATCACGAGCCTCATCATTCTCCTGATCCTCACGGTTCTGGGGGTGACGGCCATGAGCGGCTCATCCCTGCAGGAACTGATGGCCGGCAATTTCGCGGACAAGTCCCTGTCGTTCCAGGCAACCGAATCCGCCCTGACCGATGCCGAACAGACCATTGAAGCCTGGGCGGTCCAGCCCGTTTCGGACGATACCGCCAGCAACGGCGTCTTCACGCCGAATCTGTTCCCGCCTTTCGAGAATACCGCTTTCGATGGTGCCGTCTGGGCCAATGGCACGACCTACAGCCTGGCGGGTACGCTTCCGGTCGGTCAGGATCCGCTCTACATCATCGAGGAAGTCGATTTCGTCGGCTCGAGCGCCGACTACCGCGATGAGGTGCGCCGGGCAGGCGTCATCTTCTATCGCATCACCGCCCGTGGCACGGGTCGTTCGAACAACAGTGTCACCATGCTGCAAAGCACCTACGGCAAACGTTACCAGTAGCCAGGTACCGCCCTTTGTAACGGGCAATGGAGAAACACCATGAACAAGTCATCCAACCCCAGCCGCCTTCGGAAGTCCCTCTGGGCCATGACCAGCCTCCTGCTGATCGTCATCCCGGCCCAGTCGCATGCCGTCCTGCTCGACCTGTCGGATATTCCGCTCGAGGTCAAGGAAGGGGTACCGCCCAACATCGTCCTCACCATGGACGACTCCGGCAGCATGGCCTGGGGATTCCTGCCTGATGGATTTGAGGACACCTGGACAAATCACTATCGCTCTTTCGTCTACAACCGCCTGTACTACAACCCGAACGTCACCTACCTCCCCGGGGTCGACGAGAACGGCAATCCGATGCCGAACGCCAGCTTCACCAATGCCTGGCTGAACGCCTACAACCCCGGCCAGGGCACCATGGATCTGTCCACGAACTACCGGGAAACCTATTACGACTATCGCCCGACCCAGAACTGGAATTCATACACGGGGCCGACGGGGCCTGCGGATTACTACCTGTTCGATTCGAACAACACGACAGGTGGTGTCTCGTGTGATATCAACAATACTGCCCACATCACTGATGACAATTGCTATGACCAGGTCGTGGTCTCGGCCACGTCCGGTGTCAGCCGCTATTCGCCTGAGGTCACGGGCTGCACCCCCATCGATCAGTCCAACCCCGCCTGCTGGACCGGCCCAGACGAGCGCCAGAACTTCGCCAACTGGTTCTCCTACTACCGGCTGCGCCACCTGCTGGCCAAGACGGCCACGACCCGCGCCTTTGCGGGCCTGAGCACCAATATCCGCGTGTCCTGGCAGGCCCTGAACTCGAACACCGTCATCGGGGATCCCCTCCCGTTCGGCGGAACCCATCGGACCGATTTTTTCAACTGGATCAATTCGGCACCAACCAGTGGCGGCACCCCGCTCACGGATGCCACCTGGCGCGCCGGCATCAAGTTCCAGGATGATGCCGTCTATCGCAAGGATCCGACCGACAGCAGTTCACCACAATACTCCTGCCGCCAGAATTTCCACTTCGCGTTTACTGATGGTTATTGGAACAGCAATACCGTCAACATACCCGGCCCCAACAACTATGACGGCCAGAATCACACCCTGCCCACCACCGGCAGCAGTCCTTATGGCGACATCAACTACACGGCCAATTCCGGCTCGGCCGCCAGTGACACCACCCCGCCGATCTACGCCGATAACAACGGCAACTATCTCGGGGATATTGCCCTGTACTTCTGGGCCCGCGATCTCAGCACGCTCGAGAACAATGTCCCGCTGTTCATCGACGGCCTAAACGGAACGACCGACATCGACAACGACGGCGATATCGACAACTTTGACATGTTCTGGAACCCCATGAACGATCCCGCCGACTGGCAGCACATGGTCAACTTCACGGTCGGGCTCGGTATCGATGGCGCCATCGAGTACAACACCACCAATTACCAGGCACTGCTCGATGGCAGCCTCAACTGGGGCGGTGACCATGTGGACGACCTCTGGCATGCCGCCATCAACAGTCGCGGGCGCTACTTCAGTGCCCGCAGCCCGGAACAACTCATTACCGGCTTCGAGCAGGTCATCCATGCCATCGTCGAGCGCAAGGGATCGGCCAGTGCGGTTGCTACCACCAGCAGCCGGTACGAGGTCGGCACCAATCTCTTTCAGGCAATCTACGACCCCAACGACTGGAGCGGTGAACTGCTCGCCAAGGATGTCGTCAGTGGCACCACCATCTGGAGCGCCGCCGCACAGCTCAAACAGCTCATCAACAACGGCAATCCACGCACCATCATCACCTTCGACGGCAGCAACGGCATCCCGTTCCAGTGGAGCGACCTCACTGCCACTCAAAAGGCGGCGCTCAACACACTCAACGGAACCAACGACGGTCTTGGCCAGGATCGCCTCGAATGGCTGCGTGGGGACAACAGTAACGAACAGCAAAACGGGGGTTCCCTGCGCAACCGCAGCAATTACCTTGGCGACATCACGCATTCGGACCCGGTCTTCGTCCCCCCGCCCGGCCCCCCTCTGTTCTACTACCCGGAGAATCTCGAATCCGTGGGTTACAGCACCTATGTCAACAGCAACAGTGGTCGTCCCAACATGCTGCTGTTTGGTGCGAACGATGGCATGTTACACATCCTTGATGCCGACACCGGACAGGAGCTGATGGCCTACATCCCCAACATCCTGTTCAACAAGCTGAGCGATCTCACCGATCCGGCCTATCAGCACCAATACTACCTCGACCGGACGATTTCCGTGTGGGATGTCTTCTTCGATGGCAGCTGGCACACGGTCGCCATCGGCGGCCTTGGCAAGGGAGGCCAGGGCATCTTTGCCCTCGACATTTCCAACCCTGCGGGCTTTGCCGAAAGCGGTGCGAACAACATCGCCATGTGGGAATTCACGGATGCCGACGATCGGGATCTGGGATATACCTACACCACGCCCTACATGATGAAAATGAACAATGGCAAGTGGATGGTTGCCTTCAGCAACGGGCACAATTCCACCGAGGCAGACGGCAACGTCTCTACCGATGGCGATGCCATCCTGTTCCTGCTGGATATCGAAACCGGCAGCAAGGGACCCACCGGCCTCAAGGTCAAGCTCAGCACGGAGACGGGTACTGCAGAAGATCCGCTCGGACTCGGCCGGCCGAACGCCCTCTCCGACATCGTTGCCATCGACACCAACCGGGATTTCGTCGTCGACTATATCTACGCCGGCGACTACTTCGGCAATCTCTGGAAATTCGATGTCTCCGACCCGGACCCCAACAACTGGACCGTCTGGCGTGACAGCGCCAACAAGCCGGTTCCCCTGTTCGTTGCCCGGTCGCCAAATGGTGATCCGCAGCCCATCACCTTTGCTCCGGTCATTACGCCTCATAACCGCAAGAAGGGTTATCTGGTCTATGTCGGCACCGGCAGCTATATCCAGACCGACGATGTCACCGACACCACGGTCCAGAGCATCTACGGTATCTGGGACCGTTTCGAGACGTCCATCAATACCATCGATCGGGATCACCTGCTCGAACAGTCGCTGCTCGACATCAACACGTCCCAGTTCAGCGACACCAACGCCCGAGCCAGCACGGCTAACGTCATGCGCTGGTATGACGGCAACGGCCTGCCACCCACTGGTCTCAACCCGCCACAGTATCTGGGCTGGCGCATGGATCTGCTGAACAATGGTGCAGAGGAAGGCGAACGCCTGTTCGACAACCTCGACGTATCGGGCAACGTTCTGTCCTTCACTACCATCATTCCGTCTCTCGATCCCTGTGTGAGTGGCGGTGAGGCCTGGGCCTTCCGGGTCAACGCCGACAGCGGCAGCCGCTTCCTCAACAGCTCGCCATGGGATTACAGCAACAACGGAACCATTGGCAACGAAGACAGGGTCAATTTTGCTTCCGAATCGCACTGGGGTTCCGGGATCCAGGGCAAGAACAAGATCTTGTTCCGTGGCCGTCCTTTGCTTGTCCCCGGAACCTGCAAGGAAGCCAACGTCCAGAGTCTTGCCGATGGGACCATTCGTGTCGTGACCTCGGCCTGCTCGACGAAGCAGATCGGTCGACGCTCCTGGCGTCAGATCGAAATCAAGTGAATCAGAGGAGAAATCCCATGACCATGCGCGTTTTCGAACAACCGTCCCGGGCCCTGCTTGGCTTCTTGCTGGCCATGATGATGACCGGCGCGCTCGCCGCGCCCAACACATCACGTCCCCGGATCGGCATGGAGGGCCCCGTCGAT
>JALVBM010000426.1 GCA_027010665.1 Chromatiales bacterium | reverse complement strand
AGTCTTCCCCGCACACGCGGGGATCGACCCTGCTTGCTGCTTGCGCTCATGCGCTGCCCTTCGTCTTCCCCGCACACGCGGGGATCGACCCCCGTTGTAGGTGGCCGACATGATGCCGTTTAGGTCTTCCCCGCACACGCGGGGATCGACCTTTTTTCCCAGGCCTTTCTTGCTGCGCCTTTACGTCTTCCCCGCACACGCGGGGATCGACCTCAGCCATCATTCCCCCTCAGAAGCCGCTAGAGGTCTTCCCCGCACACGCGGGGATCGACCTTATCCGCTGTCGGCAGGGAGATTGAGTCTGTCGTCTTCCCCGCACACGCGGGGATCGACCTCATGATGCGCCCTCACTTGTGTGTGCCTGAAAGTCTTCCCCGCACACGCGGGGATCGACCCTCGGGCGCTCGGGGGTGGGATTGGGCGGGCTGGTCTTCCCCGCACACGCGGGGATCGACCCGAAAAGAGCACCATCAACATCACCGACGGCGGGGCCATCGAGTCTTCCCCGCACACGCGGGGATCGACCCACGGCCGGGTTGCCGTCGTCGCGGTAGGTCGGGTCTTCCCCGCACACGCGGGGATCGACCTGACGCGCTGGTCCTTGATGTGGCGCAGGATCCGTCTTCCCCGCACACGCGGGGATCGACCCGCCACCGCGAACTTCTGGCGCACGGAGAGGCCGTCTTCCCCGCACACGCGGGGATCGACCCGTCACCGTGCCGCTGGTACCGAAGGGTTGCGTGTCTTCCCCGCACACGCGGGGATCGACCCGCTTATGGGCGGGCGTTATTTCCTGCTGGAAAGTCTTCCCCGCACACGCGGGGATCGACCCAGCTCCGGGCCCTTCTCGCCGACCAGATAGGAGTCTTACCCGCACACGCGGGGATCGACCGTGGACAGCTCGCCGCTACCCACCCCAGGCGACGTCTTCCCCACACACGCGGGGATCAACCACTGAAAGCCATCCTGGGCCGGCTCCAGTCGCAGTCTTTCTCGCATACTTGGGGATCAACCACAGTATATGGCTCGACCGTGATCCTTATGTGCCAAGAGGCTCGGTTCAGAGCATTAGAAGCGATCCCAGCCCCAGCGATGCCGGCGTCGTTGCAGCCGGCTGCCGGTTGCGAACAGACTGCTCGAGGCCAGCCCGAAACTGTTGCCAGCCGGCTTCGACGGTGAATCCGTATACCGAAACGAGCGTCTCGTCCAGTGAATCGCCCCGCTTCAGTGCCGGAAAAATGCTGGCAAATCATTCGGGATTGTCATGGTGCAGCCATCTGACGAACAGTTCCGCCTGGCGATAGAACATGTGCGGCTTCAGACCATAATCACTGGCGGTACGCATGAACAGCAGATGGCCCGCACCTTCGGGGCGAAATGTCCGGCCCCCACGAATGGCCTCCACGGCCGTCTGTTCGCTCACGTTCTCGGCACCGCCACCGCCCGAGACATGCACGGCCAGCCCCTCCTTGAACCAGCTCGGCAGGCGGGTCTGGTAGTGCCAGGGGCCGATGGTCTGGCTGAGCTGCAGGTGCGACAGTTCATGCGTCAGCACCCGTCCGATACGCTCCTGTTCCCGGCGCAGGCGGGGTGACAGGAACAGGCGCTGGCCGACGACACAGCCGACCGGACGGGTGGAGAGGCAGTAACCTGACAGGGGGGCTCATGCGCATTGGCAGATCATCCTTGTCCGAAACAGTGGAAAGCATACAGCTTTCGGGGCACTGCGGTGCGAACGTACCCGGCCGGTTCCGGCTCAGAACTGCCAGTTGAGATCCAGATACGGGCCGTAGTGGGTGAACACCGGCCCGGTCTCGAGATCAGGATCGAGGGTGAACTGCTGGTGTTGCCAGCCGCCCTGCAGACCGAAGCCGTTGCGCCACTGGTATTGCAGGCTGGCCCGATAGTCCAGCAGCCGATCCGAGAAGCCGGAGCGGGTACCCTCGAAGC
>JALVBM010000425.1 GCA_027010665.1 Chromatiales bacterium | reverse complement strand
TCCGGCGGCGGCGCTTCTTCGGCGAAAAGCGGCAGGCTGAGACAAAGACCGAGGAGCAGAGAGAACAGGGTTTTCATGATGACACCTGCATGGGCCTGGGGCATGTCGCCCTATGCTAGTGGGAAACCCGGAACTGTCAATGATTCCGGGCACGGAGTTTCGAACCGGCTCAGGCCTTGCGCTGTACCACCTGATCGCGCAGATAGATCGGCAGGGCCTGCTCCGGCGCTACGGCCTGCTCCGGCTTTTCCTGCGCCGCCAGACGGGCGACATCGGCCGCCCGGGGCAGCGCCGGCGCCTCGCCCGTGTCGTGGACGATCAGTTCCGGGTGCATGGTCAGGAAACGTTCCCGAAAGGCGTGCAGGCCGGTGCCCAGGCCAACGACGGTGCCGGTTTCCGGAAAGCGCACCGCCTGGGGTGGCGTGACGTGCTCGGCCTCCAGCGAACGCAGGCCGGGCCCGGTCCGCTCGAACACGCTCCAGTACACCTCGTCCATGCGCGCGTCGATGAGGGGGACGACCACGGCCGGCGCCGCTACCTGCATGGCCAGGGCGGCCAGACTGGAGACCGGGTGCACGGGCAGATCCCGGGCCAGCGCCAGTCCCTGCGCCACACCGATCCCGACCCGCACGCCGGTGAAGGAACCCGGCCCCCGATCCACGGCCAGGGCATCGAGATCGCCCATGCCCAGTCCGGCCTCGGCCAGCAGTTCCCCGACCATGGGCAGGATGAGCTCGGTATGCCGACGCGGCGCCACCGCGAAGCGTTCGATCGTCTCGCTGTCGATCCACAGGGCGGCGGAGCAGGCCTCGGTGACCGTGTCGAGGGCCAGGATCTTCACGACGCCGCCTCCGTGGCCAGCGGCAGTTCACCAGCCTCGATCAGCCGGAAGAAGCGCTGCACCACCTCGAGCTTGCGAGTGCGGGTCATGGGCGGCAGGGAATCGAGAAACAGGCGGCCATAGGGCTTTTCGACCAGGCGCGGATCGCCCACCATCAACACGCCCCGATCCTGGCGATCGCGGATCAGCCGGCCGGCACCCTGCTTGAGGGCAATGACGGCGCGGGGCAACTGATAGTCCATGAAGGCGTTCACGCCCTCTTCCTTCAGCCGCTCGATGCGGGCCTTGAGCACCGGATCGCCCGGCGAGGCGAAGGGCAGTCGGTCGATGATCACGCAGGAGAGCGCATCACCGCGCACGTCCACGCCTTCCCAGAAGGAACTGGTGCCGAGCAGCAGCGCCCGTTCGGTGCGCCGGAACCGGCTCACCAGTTCCCCGCGCGGCGCCTCGCCCTGCACGAACAGGGTGTAATCGGTCTCGACGGCCAGCCGCTCGGCGGCTTCACGCAGGGCCCGATGGCTGGTGAACAGCAGAAAGGCCCGCCCGCGGCTGGCTTCCAGTACCGGCAGGGCGGCGTCGAGCAGGGCGTCGGTATAGCCCGGATCGTTGGGCTGGGGCAGCCCTTCGGGCACGTAGAGCACCGACTGGCGCCGGTAGTCGAAGGGACTGTCCCATTTGGCGGTGCGCACGGCGTCCAGGCCGAGCTGCTCGGTGAAGTGCTCGAACCGCTCGCCCACCGCCAGGGTGGCGGAGGTGAAGATCCAGGCGGCGCCCAAGGCCTGCATCTGCTCGCGGAAGGCCGGCGCCACGTTCATGGGCGTCAGGTGCAGGGTGAAGGACCGCTTGTGGATCTCCAGCCAGTGGATGTGCCCTTCCGGCGTGGGGCCGGTGAGGCGGGCGAAACGTTCGCCCAGTTCGGTGCAGCGGCGGTGGGTGTTCTCCAGCCCCTTGGCCCGTTCGGACAGGGGGGCGAGTTCCGATTCCAGATCGATCAACGCATCGGCCAGCGTGTCGATGGCGGCCTTCACCGCCTTGCGCCCGGCATAGGCCGACCATTCGCGGCGCTCGCCGGCCTCACCGAGCGCCAGGCGCAGATCTTTCGTCGCCTTTTCGAGCGCCTCGGCAGCGGGGACGGGTCCCTCCCCTTCGTTGATCTCGCGCAGGTACTCTTCGCGCACGTCCCGCGCCAGTTCGAGGATCTGATTGCCGGTGATCGCCTCGCCGAAGAAACCGGAGGCCGTCTCCGGCAACTGGTGAGCCTCGTCGATGATGAAGGCATCGGCCTGGGGCAGCAGCTCGCCAATGCCCTCCTCGCGCAGGGCCATGTCGGCGAACAGCAGGTGGTGGTTGATGATCACGATGTCCGCCGCCTGGGCGGCACGGCGCGCCTGCATCAGATGGCAGTCCTCGTAGTCCGGGCATTCCTGGCCCAGGCAGTTGTCGCGGTTGGAGGTGACCTGCGGCCAGACGGGATCGTTCTCGTCGATGTCGGCGCATTCGGCGATGTCGCCACTGCGGGTGCGCAGGGCCCAGTCGCGGATGCGGTGGATCAGGCGGGCCTGCTGGCGGCTGGCAAAGGTGCTCTCCTCCGCCAGACCGAGGCGGTGCAGGCAGAGATAGTTGGCCCGGCCCTTGAGCAGGGCCACCGAGACCGGCACCGCCAGGGCCTCGCGCACCACCGGCACGTCGCGGTGAAAGAGCTGGTCCTGAAGGTTGCGGGTGCCGGTGGAGATGATGATCTTGCGCCCGGAGAGCATGGCCGGCACCAGGTAGGCGAAGGTCTTGCCGGTGCCGGTGCCCGCCTCGGCCACCAGCACTGCCTTGTCGTCCAGCGCCTGCGCCACCGCCTCGGCCATGGCCTGCTGCTCCGGCCGCGGGGCGAAGCCGTCCACGCGGGCGGCCAGCGGCCCGTTGGCGGCGAGGATGTCGGCGGGGGAATCCAAGGAACGGGCTCAGGCGGGGTAGTCGGTGATCTCGTCGAAGATGCGGCCTTCCTGCGGCGTCCACACCAGCCGGCCGATGCGCCGGAAGCGGGCCACCGACATCGCCCCCCGCTTGCTGCGGGGCCGACCTTCGCTGTCCTGCAGCGCGTCGATCACCTCCTCGCGGTCCGCCTCGAGGATTTCGGTGGTCTCGAAGGCCTCGTCCATCAGCACCAGCATCACCACGTCCCACTCCTGATCCAGCTTGAGCTGGCCGATCCGCTGGCCCGGCTTGCTCTCGTCGAAGATGGCCCGGCCTTTGATCTGCACCCGCCGCGGCGGCGTGAAGGCCGGATCCAGGGCATCATGCCCCCCGACACCATCCACCGGCTCCAGCCCCAGCAACCGGCAGGCATCGTGCCGCGCGATCTCGGCACTCACCGCCAGCGACTTGCCGGTGGCCTTGCGGTACTCGGCCGCCAGCCGCCGGGTCTCGCTGATCAGGCGATCCACCGAGTAGACGTCGGCGGCATCCGGAGCGGGGTTGTCGGGCTTGGTTTCGGCCATGGGCACAGTATACGACGGCTCGCCGGGGTGGTGCCATTTGTCGGGGGTTTCTGGAAAGAACACGGAGGGCACGGAGACACGGAGGACACGGAGATTTTTGTTTAATGCAAGATCGATGTTTAAACAAACCATCTGCGGGAGAAAACACGGGTTCTGCTTTCCTTGACCTGCTCTACAGATTGCCCGTCAAAAACACCCTCCGTGTTCTCCGTGTCTCCGTGCCCTCCGTGTCCCTTCCACCAAACCCAATTCAGCGCCCCGCCTCGAGCCGTTCCGCCTCGGCCTCTGCCCGGCGTGCGCCTTGGCGGTCGCCGAGGCGGTCGCGGGCTTCGGCGATGAGGCGCCAGTTGATGGCCTGGAGGCGGGGGTTGTCGGGGGCGAGGCTGTTGGAACGGGCGGCGAGGCCGGCGGCGCGGCGGGGCTGGTCCTGAGCCAGACGCAGGCGGGCCATGTAGTGCCAGAGGACGGCGTTGCGGGGTTCGATGCGCAGGGCCCGTTCGAGCTTGGTTTCGGCCACCACGGTATCGCCGGCATCGATGGCGTTGCGGGCCTCCTCGAGCAGGGCGATGACGGCGCGGCTGGTGCCGGGCGGTGGCGGGACGGTCTCGGCGGCGTCACCCGGGCCGGCCTTGAAGCCCTCGCGGGTGCCGGGCGGGGCCAGGGCGCAGGCCGTCAGCAGCATTGCCAGCAGCAGGATCGACAGGAACTTCAACGAAACAGCCTCCGCAACCAGTTGAAGGGACCGCCCCCTTCTTCCACCTTGCCACCGCCCGCGCAGGGCGCGCGTTCGCTCGGAGCCGTGCCGCGCACATAGGCCAGTTCCACGGCGCCCGGGCAACCTGCCTCGCTCAGCAGTCCGGTGTCGGCGTCGATCCAATGATACTCGACATCGTCGCTGGCCGGCGGCAGCAGGCCGGTGGTGGGGATGCTGGCCAGGATGTCGCCCCAGACCACCAGCGCGCCACGGCTGCCGCTGAGACGGATGGTGCGGTTGTCGTCGCGCCCCAGCCAGACCACCGCCAGGCGGTCGCCACTGAAGCCGGCGAACCAGCTGTCGCGCAAATCGTCGGTGGTGCCGGTCTTGCCGGCCACGTCCAGGCCATCCGGCAGGCGTGTCTGCAGGCTGCGGGCGGTACCGGAGCGGGTCACTTCGCGCAGGGCGCTGACCAGCGCCGCCACCGGCGCCGGCTCCAGTGTCTGCTCCACGTCCAGTGGATAGCGGCCCAGGGGCTGGCCCTCGGCCGTGGTCACTTCGCGAATGGCCCGCAGCGGCGTGCGGAACCCGCCGCTGGCCAGGGTCTGGTACATGCCGGCCATCTCGAAGGGCGTGAAGCCCACGGCCCCGAGCAGCATGGACGGATAGGCCGGCACCTCGCGGGTGGCGCCGAGCCGTGCGAGCGTGTCGGCAATGGCCTCGAAGCCGAGGGCCATGCCCAGACGCACGGTGGCCTGGTTGTAGGAATGGATGAGCGCCGCGAACAGGGGAACGGTGCCGTGGGAGCGGCCATCGTAGTTTTTCGGCGACCAGATGGTGCCGTTCGGACCCTGAATGCGGATCGGCCCGTCGTCGATGGCGGTGGACAGGGTGTAGCGCTCCGGCTGGCGCAGGGCGGTGAGATAGACGGCCGGCTTGATCAGCGAGCCGATGGGCCGCACGGCGTCGAGGGCCCGGTTGAAGCCGGGATAGCGGGGTTCGCGGTCCCCCACCACCGCCAGCACCTCGCCGGTGCGGGTGTCGGTGACCACCACCGCGCCCTGCAGCTTGCCGTCCAGGCCACGGGCCTTGTCCAGTTCCCGGATGCGGCGTTTCAGGGCCCGTTCGGCGCGCGACTGTACCAGCGGATCGAAGCTGGTGAAGATGCGCAGGCCTTCAGAGGTCAGGTCTTCCCGGCGGTAGTCCCGCTGCAACTGGCGGTGGACCAGGTCCACGAAGGCGGGCCAGCGACTGCCGGCCAACCGGCCAAGTCGGATGCCCAGGCCGGTACGGGCCGCCTCGCGGGCCCGTGCGGCGTCGATGACACCCTGCTCGGCCATGATCCGCAGCACCAGGTTTCGCCGCTCGAGCAGGCGATCGGGATGACGGCGGGGATCGTACCAGGAGGGGCCGCGCACCAGAGCGATGAGCGTGGCGATCTGGGGCAGTGTGAGGCGCTCCACCTCCCGGTCGAAATAGAAGCGGCTGGCCAGGCCGAAGCCGTGGATGGCCCGATCGCCGTCCTGCCCCAGATAGATTTCGTTGAGGTAGGCCTCGAGGATGGCATCCTTGTCGTAGTGCAGCTCGAGCAGAATGGCCATGACCGCCTCGTTGGCCTTGCGCCAGAGGCTGCGGCGATTGCTGAGGAAGAAGTTCTTCACCAGTTGCTGGGTGATGGTGCTGCCGCCCTGCACGGTGGCCCCGGCGCGCAGGTTGGCCCACAGGGCGCGGGCGATGGCGCGGGGGTTGATGCCGTGATGCTCGCGAAAACGCCGGTCCTCCACCGCGATGATGCCTTCGCGCAGTTCGGGCGGGGCCTGTTCCAGCCGGATCAGGATCCGATCCTCGCGATGGGCCGGATAGATTCCGCCGATCCGCGCGGGTTCCAGGCGGATCAAATCGATGGCCTTGCCGCTGTCCGGATCCCGCAGCGCCGTGATGCGCCCATGCCGGAAGCCGACTTCGAGCTTGCGGGCGGGACTGGCCCCGTCGGCAAAACGAAAGGCCCGCTTGTGGAGCAGAAAATGCCCGCGGGCGCGGCGGAACGTGCCGGGTTCGGCCAGCGATCGGTCCAGACGGTAATCGAGACGCTCGAGTTCCTCACGAAACTGATCCGGTGACAGCACGAGACCTTCATACAACTCAAGGGGGCGGGCATAGACGGTGGCCGGCAACGCCCAGCGCTTGCCCTCGAACTCGTGACGAATGCGGAAGTCGAGCCAGGCGGTCCAGGCCAGCGCCAGCACCAGAGCGGCGATCAGGCCGGTGCGCCAGCGCACGCGGCCCAACCCGCCGGATGCGGCCCTGCGCTTCCTGCGGCTTCGACGGCCAGGGCCCGCGGCCCGCTTGCGGGCCGTCTTCTTGCCTTGTTTCCTCCCGACTTCGGGCTTGCGCTTGCGGGTTGCCTTGCGTTTGCTCATGGCCTTTCGATGCCTCAGCCGCTGCCCAGTCGCACCAGGAGCATCCACGCGGCCGAAGGCGCGCTCAGGATGAAGGCGATCGTCCAGAGGATGGCCTGCCAGCGATAGCGCCGGCCGAGATCCGCCTGCCCTTCCACGGAAAGAATGAAGGGCCGACCGTCCCGGGGACGTCCCAGGGTATGCAGGGGCGGCTGATCGGCGCGTGTCAGCCGTTCCTGTACGGCGGCACGTCGGGCTTCGGCGCGGGCCTGCTCCCATTCTTCGGCATCGATGCGGCCATCGCCGTCGGCATCGAATCGGTGCTGGAGCGTCTGCGGATCCTGTTTCCAGGCCCGCAGGATGCGCCCGGTGGCGGCATGCAGATCCTCGTCGGCCCCCGCCTTGAGGGTGACGAACTCGCCGAGCGCATAGAGCGGATCCCCCGAATCGAGCCGCTCCTCCGTATACCGGTACCGACCACTGCCGGTCAGCCAGTTGAAACCGGTACCGGAACGGCGCGGCGATGACGGCATCACCGAATTGCCATACCAGACTTGCCGGATGCGGGGATGAACTTCGGCGCCGCGCGGATCGATCAGGCACTCGCCGGTGCCGTCGCGCAGGATGAGCGGTGTTTCGCTGACGACTTCTCGCACCGTCTTCCAGTGGGAATGCTTGCCGGAGCGCACGTAGCGCTCCACCTTGCAGTGATACCAGCAACAGGGTGAACCCGTCAGCGGCGTGATGACGGGGGCATCACCGGCCGGATGACCGGTTCCGATCAGTTCCACGTATCCCTGGGCGGCAGAGCGGATTTTCGAGGTGGGCGTGTTCTCGATGGCCCGAGCCCGACGCAGGGCGCGCCGGGCGCCATGGCCGCTGAACAGGGCCAGGCCCGTGGTCAGGCCGGTCCAGAGCCAGAAGTCGCCCGGCGGGGCCTGCACGATCCAGGCATGCCACTCGGCCAGCATGACGATCGAATGCGCGTCAGGCGTTGCCGAAGAGCTGCTTCATGTCCACGTCGCGTTTCTCGGCTTCGCTGAACTTCAGCAGGGGATGCGCCTTGAAATTGAACATCCGGGCGATGATCACGTCCGGAAACTGCTCGATGCGCACGTTGTTGAGGTTCACCGCCTCGTTGTACACCTCGCGGCGATCGGCGATGGCCTCCTCGAGCTGACTGATCCGCGACTGCAGTTGCCGGAAACTGTCGTTGGCCTTCAGCTCCGGATAGTTCTCGGCCAGCGCAAACAGGTTGCCCAGCCCGAGGCGCAGTTGCGTCTCGGCCTGACCCAGCGCCGGAATGTCGCCCTGATCCCGGGCCTGGGCCACTGCCGAACGGGCCTGGATGATCTTCTCCAGCGTGTCCTTTTCGTACTGCATGTACTGCTTGCACACTTCCACCAGCTTGGGCAGCTCGTCGTGCCGCTGCTTGAGCAGCACATCGATGTTGGACCAGGCCTTGGACACACCGTG